>NZ_SELU01000035.1:0-55516 GCF_006861605.1 Pseudanabaena sp. UWO310
GAAAAGTAAGCTCCCTATAAATTCATTTTTTGTGATCACAGAAAATGAATTTTTTATGTCTATTTTTTGTGATCACAGAAAATGAGTTTTTTTAGTTTAATATCGTTTTTACTTTTTCTAGGGATTCATACTAGGTGCTAGAGTAACTTATATGTTACTTGTGGTCAAGACATATTTTAGAGATCGCCTAAATCAAAACCAAAATACACTTGCGATCGCTTGGCTGCTTTAAAAATTACGGATGTACGGAAAATCTATCGTACATTTAGTAAGCATCTTTGCGATGACTAACGCTTAGCAACAGAATGATGAGTTCTTTGTCTTGAACTTTATAAATGACGCGATAATCGCCGAATCTAATGCGATAAGTTTCATCATAGCCCTTGAGTTTTTTGACTCCAGTTGGTCGTGGCTCATTAGTAAGCGATCGCATTGCCGCAATTGCCCGATCGCGTTGAGTTTTTGGCAATCTATCTAGTTGTTTTTGAACTGGTTTGGGGATAATAATTTGATAGCTCATGCCTGCTTTGATGCGTATTGTTCGAGGGTGAGATAGTCTCCTAGTTCATAGGCGGATTGAGATGCGGCGATCGCTTCTTGTTCTTCGGCGGTAATTTCGGTATCGATGTAACGGGTTTTGAGAAATAGCACAAAGTCGAGGGCTTCAGCTAGGAGTGCATCAGGGAATGCTTCTACTTCTTGAAGGAGTTGTTCTTTGATGGTCATGGTCGGCTTACTCGATGAATTGGATGCTGAGTTGATTTTACAGTGCCTTTTGGATTAATTGAAGCCAACTGAGGCGTGATGGATGATGTTGGATTGGGCGCGATTTTGCCGTGATATAATTGCAAAGATATGGCTTTGGTATTGGCAAGAAGAAAGTTTAGTATTGGTTTGACAGATGACTGTTTTAAAATCTTTGGATGAAAAAGTTTATATGCGATCGCTTGTCACTGAAATAATTAATGGCGAATCCTATAGCTACTATCCGCTAGGGCAGTATGTTGTTCGGGCTATGGGGGTTTGTGGCGATCGCCCAACTTTTAAGTACACTCGGATTGAGATTGCGGGTGTGATGGAGCGATTAGCTAAGGGTGAGAATGTTGAAAATATTGTGCTTGGTTTTCGGGGAAGGGTTTAGCGTGAGGCGATCGCGGAGGCGATTCAAGTTGTGACAACTCATTTTCTTGAGAGTCTTCCTATTTCTATTCTCCATAATGAGTTCTTGCACGAATCACTAAAATGACTAAATCTTCATTGTAGATTTCATACACAAGTCGATCTTTAAGATTTAAACGATAGGAATATAAGCCTTTTAATTCACCTTTTAGAGCTTTGCCGACATAAGGATTAGGTGAAATGATGTTTTCTAATATCTCTTTCAGCTTGTTTTTCTGCTTAGGAGTGAGTTCGTCTATGTCTTTTTGGGCTTATTTAGAGAAAACAATTCTGTAGGTTTTCATCCAAAGATCTGCTCCATGCTTACAGTTTCTCCTGTCAAATATTCTTGTCTTGCTATTTCGATTTGTTGCAGAATATTAGGAGTTTGCATAATCATCGCTGTTTCCATGAGTGATTCCCATTCTTCTTGAGCAATCAAAATATAGCTACGGTTTTCATTAACTATTGCGACACCTTCAGATTCTTTTGTAGCCCGATCGCATAGTTCATCAAGGTTCTTTTTGGCATAATCAACTGTAACTTGATACATATATTTTATTTGCCTAAGATACTTTCTTTGAGTAGCTGCATTATATCATCAGGAGAAGATCGCCTAAATTAATACCAAAATACATTCGCGATCGCTTGGCTGCTTTAAAAATTACGGATGTTTTTTGTGGTGATTAGGCGATCGCATAGCCTGACACTTGACGGATATAAACGGGCTGAAAACCAATGACGATATCTTCTTTTGGTACACCTTTTTCGACGAGGGCTTGACCGATATCGAGTTCGGTATTGTTGATTTGAATCCAAATTTTGCCATTTTTAATATCTAAATGCATGGAACAACCGTAGATCCTTTCCTTTTTGTTCCAACCAACGCCTAGAACTTGATAATGATCCTGTTCTGTATCAAATAGGGTTTGGATCTCAATATCGCCATAGGAGGGTTTGTAGGATGCGTATTGGCTGAGGATTTGTTTGATAATAGCGCGATATTTGTCAATTTTCTCTAGATTTTCCATGTGACAATCACCTCATTTTCAATATCGTAAACTAAGATTTCAGGTTGATATTCGGCAATGACCATACGCGCAAATTCTTTTTGAAAAAATGTGCGATAGGCGGTATCTGGCACAGCTAGAAATAGTTTTCGTTCTGGATCTCCTACTTTTAATGCTACTCGATAGTTTAAAAATTGTCCCATCGCAAGATGAAAGTCCGTGAGTGATGAGGGATTGATGAAACTTTTAATTTCTACGGCAATCTTTTCGTTGTTTCGTTCGGCGGCAATTAATTTTTCGGCTCCAAGATCGATATAAAGTTCAACGCCTCCTATTTTCAAAAATAATGGATCTTCTGTAATCTGCCAACCATCTTTGATTAGGGCATTTCTGACTGCATCATGAAATAAATCTTTTGCCATTTCTTTTTCCTTTTAACTTTTTCCTTGATTTTGAGGATAAAGACAGATTCTGGCTACACTATTATCTATTTCTTCAGCCGTTGGAGCTTCTACTGTAAAACCATTGTCTTGATACCATTTGATTAGCTTCGGGTTAGCATTAAGATCGCGTTGAGTTATTGACCCATGAAGCTTTTTGATTCCTTTCTCCTTAATATATTTGATAAGAAATTTTAGCGTGGCAGTTCCTAGTCCCAGTTTGCGGTAGCTTTTCGGTTCTTGGTGAAAAAATGCATAAATACGTCCTAGTGGGGTACGGACTATGTTGTCTTCAAAGTGAATATCTGCTAGAAACATTTCATTAGGAGACTGAAAATTGCACTTGATATGACCGACCATATCCCTCAGTCCATGCAGCGACCGATAAACTTCGAGAGAAAGAATGGACTCTTGCTCATTAACTTCAATTTGGTAATCACGCCCTTGCTTATCATAAATAGTCACAATACTTTTAGGAGTCATATTCATTAGTTTTGTAGATCGCGTAGAGACTGAAGATTATCGCGACACTTTTGTGTAATTGGATGTTCCATTCCTATCGAAACTTCCAGAATTTCTAATGCTTTTACATAGAGTGGCTCTGCTTCCTCATATCTTCCTTGCAACTCGTACAAACTTGCGAGATTGTCCAGACTAGTGGCGACATCGGGATGGTCTTCTCCTAGTTGACGTTCCCTAATGGAAAGCGATCGCAGATAGAGCGGTTCGGCTTCGTTATAATTCTTTTGAAAGTAGTACAGTGAAGCAAGATTATTAAGACTTTGGGCGACATCAAGATGGTCTGCTCCTACTTGACGTTCCCTAATAAAAAGAGATTTTTTTAATAGAAACTCTGCCTCAGAATATCTCTGCCAATCATAATAAAGTAGTGCAAGGTTATTGAGGGTAATAGCAACATCAACATGATCTATTCCTAGCTTACTTTCTCTTATCTTAATTGATTGGATGTAGAGGTTTTCTGATTCGATACGTTTATTTTGTAATCTGTAAATTCCTGCAAGATTACAAAGACTTTGTGCTACATCTGGATGATCTGCACCCAGAAAACTTTCCCTTATTTTGAGCGACAGCACAAAAAACGTCTCAGCTTGTTCATAATCACATAGCGATTCATAAACTCCTCCAACATTGTTGTAGATAGTGGCTACCTTTATATGCTGATTTCCCCACTTTTTCTCAATAAGTACAAGAGACTTTTGATAATAATATAAAGCCCAGTTCCAATTACCCTTTTGTTTTTGCAGTGCGGCTAAGTTGTTAAAAACTGGTGCTAGTTCAGGATCATCTTCTCTTGATGTATTTTGATAAATCTCTATACATCGCAGAAGGAGAGTCTCTGACCTTTGATATTGCCTTGTTTTTATGTAGTTTGCGGCTAAGTTGCTCATGGTAAGTGCAACATCTCTATGAGTGACACCTAATAATGACTCCGTAGATTTGAGGCAGTTTTCTAGATGTGGAATTGCCAAATCATATAGCCCTTGACCATTATAGTAAAAAGCAATTCCTAAGAACGCCCACACCAAATCCTCTTCAAGATTGAGAATATCACCCAGCATTTCGCGACTCAACAAATCTAAATGAGGAATAGCTGGAGTTATCTTTGCAATTAGATCTTGTGTTGGCGATTGAGGTATTTGTTTAGCTATACCAATCAAACTAGTTACAAATGCTTGCCGAAACTGATGATTTTCTTCAGCTTTTAATAGCTTGGCACAAAAGAATTCGCGCACTAGCGTATGAATTTTATAAAAGTTGCATTCTTCATCAACTGGTTGAATCAAATGCAAACTGTCTAACTGCCCTCTTGCCTCATTGAGTTCCGCTTCCGTAATTTCGGCTTTTGCTCCAATTGCTGCCACTAACTCCCACAAAATCTCAACAGGTGCAAACAGCCCCAACAACATCGCCACTCTCTGAGAGCCAACACTGATATCATCCCAACTAAGTTGGATTGCTGCTTCCACACCACGATAGCCATATAACTTATTCTTGCGTTCTCGCCCAATCGATTCATCGGCTAGGTTTAACTTTGCTTGTAACTTGGAAAAAGTCAGAAAGCGATTTTTGCTCAGATATTCACCGATTAACTCTATGCCCAAGGGCAAATAACCCAGAGTATTGCAAATCTCCTTGACCGTGACAAGTTCTTTATCTACCTTTGCCGCGCCAACTATTTTTCTTAACAGTTCCAGCGCTTTCTCCTCTGACAGCACATCCAGAGGCACAGACTCAAATCCCACATTCAATTCCCGTTCTCTCGTTGTTACCAATACCCGCACACGCGGATCGATCGGCATCGCCAGATCGGGAATGCTCTCCGCTTTTGGCACATCATCGAGAATCACCAATAACTTGCCAGTCTCAGGCAACCAGTTTTGCCAATACCATGCTGCTTGTTCGTCTAGACTAGCCGCTTGCATCGCTTCGGGTAAGTCGAGATAAGGACTAGCCAATTTCACCACCTCTTGCGCTAGATCTCCACCTCGCAAGGATAACCAATACCGCGCCACATATTCCTGTTGATAGCGAGTCGCATATTGCAGCGCAATCTCAGTCTTACCCACGCCGCCCATACCTTCAACCGCACAGACGATTACGCCCTGACCCTCTTGCAGTTTTGCATGAATTTCCGCAAGTTCTTCCTCTCGTCCCACAAAGTTTTTGGAACCCTGCCGCACATTGCTAGGAATTGCTTGATTTTGGTGTGGCGTGTTAATTTCCTGCTTAATCTCAATTCGAGCGTTATCGCCAAAAGTCGAATCACTAATTCCAGATTGAGTATATTTATCGCTCATAAGTTCAAGGAGTTTTTTTAGGGGAAATAACGATACATTTCTTTGCGATGCAAAACACGCACGAATGCCACAACACCCTTATCTAAATACAACCCAAGCCGAAAATCACCGATACAGATACGATAATAGCCAACATGACCTTGAATAGCTTTTACATTTGCAATAGCAAGCAAACTATTAGCAGTCTCCACCTCTTCGATCGCAGCACGAATCCGTGCTAACACCTTCTGATCCTTAATATCACGCAAATCCTGCTTAAAAGTCTTACGAAACTCAACCTGCATACTTAGCCTTCTAGTAATGCAAAAATTTCATCTCGATCAACATTTTCGCTATCCTTGCCCTCAGCGATCGCCCTAGCCATCGCCACATCTTCCATCACCTCATAAATCAACTCAGCCAACAGATCACGCTCCTGAGTAAACATTTCACGCAATAACTCTTTGAGCAAAGGTCGTAAATCTTGAGCTTCGAGCATAGTAATCACCTAATTAATTTGCTGATTGAGTTTGATCGTAGCCTTACCTTTAATCTTCACATTATCAAAACCAGTTTGTTGATTAACAGCCTTAGACTCAGTTGACGATATTTTCTGCTCGACCTCAGCCTCCAATGCATCCGCCTCAAAGTCCCTAGCCACTACCTGAATATTTTCAGATTTAACCTGTGCTGCCAGATCCTCAACCTTAGCCGCTAGTTCTTGATTGCTGGATAATAGCGATCGCACCTGCTCCAATAACTTCGTTACTTCAGGATCATCCGCGATCGCCTCTACATCAATTACCGCTTGTCGAGCATCAAAATCTTCACCCGCACTAATCGCTTTTACCGTCTGCGTATTTGGAGCTTTATGACTGAGGACTGACCAAAGCGATCGCGCTAATTTCAATGTCTCATCGGTAATATTTTCACCAACTTTAGTTAGAGAACCAGTGCCAACAATTAGCAACAAACCCACAATTAGAGAAGAAACTGGCTCCATATTTACACCAACGTTCTACCAATATTTTGATTTTATCTTAGCTACCAGAAACTAATGTGATCGCCTCTTGAATTATGCGATCGCGATCGACCATCGCACCCAACTCAGCCGATTCATAATGTCCACCAAACGCCTCACCCGCGGCAGCATCTAACGCAATGTCATAGGCATCTTCCAAAGCCTCGCGCAGTTCAGAAGGTTCGCAATAATTTCCTTTAGCCTTACGCCGTTGGTTAGTACGCTGAATTTCTTGTACCGAATTTTTAATTGAAAGATCCCACGATCGCGTAGTGCGATTTTCGGCACGTTGTTTGATCAGATTGAGTAGCAAGATTTTGCCAAAGCTATAAATCTTGTTCAGCTTGTCATCCTTGCTCATCTCTGTCATCTCCTCCACCAACAGCAACGCATCGGAGATATTGCCATTTAGTAAAAATCCCTTCAGTTCTAATAACTCTTCCATACTTTTAACTAATGTGAGTGGGAAGTCCCGCACCCTATCCGTTTACAGGATGGGTGACGGGATGAAAACGAACCAGAAAATAAATTGAGCGCTAGCGAATCCATGATAAAATAAGCATATCTTGACCACTAACTCCCAAAGTAAAAACCAAACTAAAGGGACGTGTTGCAAGGAAAATATAGGTCTTAGGAACTAGGACTTCTGCCTGTGGAGGGACGATAAGACTCGCTATATTTCGATATAGAAAGCTCATCCTAGTGAATCAGGAAGCCAGTGCTGTATTCGGAGCATCAGCGTCTGGTAGTTCACCCTCTAGCTTCGTAGCCTAATCTATACAAAGAGGGCGATCGCTATATTCGCAATCGCCTTTCTTTAGTTCCTGTTCGCTTGGGCGATCTTCCCGCCAATTTCGATGCTCATATTTGCCTAGACTAAAATTATGACTAAAAAACAGCGTCGATTGGTTAGTATTAGGTACTATTATTTATTTTTCAAAACCTAAAAAGCCTTGCGATGCAAGGCTTTTTAGGTTTTTTTAGACATGAAAAGTAAGCTGGGGACGAGACTCGAACTCGTGACCTACTGATTACAAATCAGTTGCTCTACCAACTGAGCTACACCAGCGAATTTAATCCTTTGCAATATTACCAGATGCGCGATCACTTTAGCAATAGTTATCTCAAAAATAAAGCTATAGCGTAACTCTAATTACTTGACTATAAAGCAAGGATTGACAGCTACTCCCTTCCCACTAAAGAAATAGACATATAAAACCAAGAAATAGCGGTGCGGGGCAAAGCCCCGCACCGCTATTTCTTGACTGGGAAAGGAGTAGGTTTACCTGTCAAGTGGTTGACGATCGCTAAATATCCCTACAAAATGCTTAATAGGTGCTTAGTAGAAAATTTTTGCTCTGCTTCAAAATAACGGTTCAAAAAAATCAGAATCCTTGAAGATTCAGCATCTCAGCATAAAAGCATCAGCAAATTACTATATTCGCAGACAAATCAGAAGGACATGGCAAGGACAAGCGATCGCACCCAACAAGTAAATCATTACAAAACACTGAGAATTGCCTACAATGCTGCTCCTGCCGAGGTCAAATCTGCCTATCGTGGATTGGTTAAAGAATTTCACCCTGATTGCAATCATCATCTCGATAATCACGATGATATCGCCTCGATTAACCTCGCCTATGAAGTTCTCGGCAATCCTCAATCTCGCGCCCATTACGATCGTAGCCTTGGTATTAAACACAATCCTAGTGGTTCCTCGCAGGGATCCCAAAAGTCACCGACCAAGCGAGAAACCCATCTTAATGAAGATCAAAAAATTGATCGTTGGAGCAAACAAGTCTACGAACCGATCGTCGATCTGCTAGAGGGGATCATCGATAGTCTTGACGAACAGATCGATGCCCTTGCCGACGATCCCTATGACGATGGACTCATGGAAGACTTTGAGGACTACATTGATGAATGTCGAGGCTCCTATGCTAAGGCCCAGATTTTCTTTAGATCTATTCCTAACCCCGCATCCGCCGCAGGCATAGCCAGCTATCTCTACCACTGTCTCAATGCCATTAGTGATGGCATTGAGGAGTTAAATTATTTCACTTTAAATTTTGACGATCGCCATTTACATACTGGACAAGAGCTATGGCGGAGGGCTGAAGAAATGCGCTACTACGCGCAGAGAGCCATGCAAAATTTGCAGTCAGGTTAAAACTGGTGGAAGCCACAGCTAACAACCAACAGCTAAGCCCTTTGTACGGGAAACCCTACCAGATTAGGTAGAGTCCCCCTGATGTGCTAATCGGGAAAAGTAGCTAATCTTGTATGAGATAAAAGATTAACAAAACTTAGGAGTTGGAAGCCTCATGGCTAAAGTAGTTGGAATCGACTTAGGTACGACAAACTCAGTCGTCGCCGTCATGGAAGGGGGCAAGCCAACGGTGATTGCAAACGCCGAAGGCTTCCGTACCACACCATCCGTAGTTGCCTATGCTAAAAATGGCGATCGCTTGGTTGGTCAAATTGCCAAACGCCAAGCAGTTATGAATACTGATAACACCTTTTATTCTGTAAAGCGTTTTATCGGTAGACGTTATGACGAAGTTAGCGGCGAATCCAAGCAAGTCGCTTACAAAGTTATGAAGGTGGGCGAAAACGTCAAGATTGACGCTCCAGCCGCTAGCAAACAATTTGCACCCGAAGAAATTTCCGCGCAGGTATTGCGTAAGCTGGTCGATGACGCTAGCAAATATTTGGGCGAAACCGTTACCCAAGCCGTTATCACCGTTCCCGCATATTTCAACGATTCTCAGCGTCAAGCAACCAAGGACGCGGGTAAGATTGCTGGTGTGGAAGTTCTCCGCATCATCAACGAACCTACCGCCGCAGCTTTAGCCTATGGACTAGATAGCAAGACTAACGAAACCATCCTCGTATTTGACCTTGGTGGCGGTACTTTTGACGTATCGATCTTGGAAGTGGGCGATGGCGTATTTGAAGTAATGTCTACCAGTGGTGACACTCACCTTGGTGGTGACGACTTTGACAAGAAGATCGTAGATTTCTTGGCGAGCCAATTCCAAGCTGCTGAAGGTATCGACCTTCGCAAAGATAAGCAAGCTTTACAACGCTTGACTGAAGCGGCTGAAAAGGCAAAGATCGAACTTTCTAGTGTCACTCAAACTGAAATCAATCTTCCCTTTATCACTGCTACCCAAGATGGTCCTAAGCACTTAGATACCACCTTGACCCGCGCTAAGTTTGAAGAACTCTGCTCAGATCTAATCGATCGCTGCCGCATTCCCGTTGAGCAAGCCGTCCGCGATGCCAAGATCGACAAGTCCAAGATTGATGAAGTTGTTCTTGTGGGTGGATCTACCCGTATTCCTGCGGTTCAGGATGTGGTTAAGAAGATTCTGGGCAAGGAACCCAACCAAAGCGTTAACCCCGATGAAGTTGTGGCGATCGGCGCAGCCGTCCAAGCTGGCGTATTGGCTGGTGAAGTTAAGGACATCTTGTTGCTTGACGTTACACCTCTATCCCTTGGAGTGGAAACCTTGGGTGGCGTAATGACCAAGATTATCCCAAGAAATACCACTGTTCCTACTAAGAAATCGGAAGTCTTCTCGACTGCCGTTGACGGACAAAGTAATGTGGAAATTCACGTTCTCCAAGGTGAGCGGGAAATGTCCAACGATAACAAGAGTCTCGGAACTTTCCGTCTCGATGGTATTCCTCCCGCTCCTCGTGGCGTACCTCAAATCGAAGTTATCTTTGACATTGATGCTAACGGGCTATTGTCAGTAACTGCTAAGGATAAGGGAACAGGTAAGGTGCAAACCATCTCTATCTCTGGTGCTTCCACCTTGCCTAAGGATGAAGTCGAGCGCATGGTGAATGAAGCTGAGCGTAATGCATCCGCTGACAAGGAAAAGCGCGATCGCATTGAAGCTAAAAACCAAGCCGATTCTCTTGCTTACCAAGCTGAGAAGCAACTTAAGGATCTTGGAGACAAGGTTCCTGATGCTGAGAAGACCAAGATTGAAGGTTTGGTCAAGTCTCTACGCGAAGTGATCGCTAAGGATGACCATGAAGCGATCTCTGCTCAAACTGAAGAATTGAAGCAAGCGTTGTACGCTCTCAGTTCCTCGGTTTATCAGCAAGGTGGTGCGGAAGCTCCTGAAGGTGCTGCACCTCAAGATGGTACTAAGGATGCTGCTAGTGGCGATGACGATGTTATCGATGCTGACTTCACAGAATCGAAATAGTTAACAAAAAAGAGAGGGTGGGCGCGTAGCGCCCACCCTCTCTTTTATTCTGTGAGATATAGCTGCCGCCAACTGTATCAGGACATAAAACGCCAAAGAGAGTTGCCGTGCGGAGCGCGGCAACTCTCTTTGGCGTTTTGATTTTGTTCTAACAAAACTGGCGGCAGCTATAAGATTGCTTGACTTATCTAGATCGAAAGCGCTGAATACGTTTTTGGATATCAGTAGTAATTTCTTGAATTTCGTTGATGTCACTGGGCAGTAAATGTTTTTGCAATAACTTCCAAATTGGTTTTAATTCTGTAGGATATTTGAGAAGTAGCAAAAGAATATCATTTTCGTAAATGCTGGCTCGATCGAATTTATTTTGTCGGTAAAGAGAAGGCAATGCATAAAGTTTGAGAATTAGGAGACCTTCTACAGTGACACAGCGCACATTCAAATCGCCAAATTGCCTTGAGGTGGTACATTTCTTGGCGATGTATTTGAAGAGTGTATTTTGAGTCAGTAAAAGGTCTACTTGAAGATTATCAAAAGTTGCTCTAACAAAGTTTTGATTTTGATCGGCAACTGTTAACTCAGGAAGTGCGATGAGATCTTTTTGAGAGAGTATCAGATCGATATCCTGTGTGTTGCGCCCATCAATATAACTCAGTAAGGCAACACCACCAACGAGTAAATAATTGATCTCGCGTTCTTGTAAAAGTGTAAATAAGCGATCAATATTTTCTGATAAGCCACTAATTCCTGACCGATCATTACCCCAATTTTTCATGTCAAATACAATTCCATTTTTGACGATTTCACTAATAGCTACCATCGTTTTTACCAAGTAAAATAAATTCAGAAGTATCGACGCATGTCAAACATTTTACAAATTATATTGTAGCTTTTACTATGGCTAATTGGCATTTTCACTTATTTTGTCATGAACAAACAAACCAAATATATTTTGTAAAATAGTAACGTATACATATAATGGTACGCGATGTGCAACTAAAAGTCTGAAAGCCGTGATTTCTCGTACTACATTAATGAGTAGTTTAAATTTTCGGTAGCTTAAACAACCTCAGAGCAATAGCTCAAGAATATTTGCACATCGCGTATACTGTACTACTATAAAATTTCTCTTTATCCAACGCGACTAATTTTGTACAAATAACGCTGCAATTTTATTAATCGCAATGCTATACCATTTCTGCATTCTGAGGAGTTCGCCATCAAGGGGTAATGTCGGTGGAAATTCGCAGATATAGCCAAGTTCGCGCAGAGCCGAGACGATCGCACTGGGCGAAATCCACCATTGCTGGGCTAAATCTAGGAGATTGAGAATATTGATATTCTCTAAATTGAGGGACTGAATTTGATGGCGAAATTGATCGATGGAAGGTACTGAAGGAATATGGGAACCGAGATAGATATAATCGGGTTTAGCGGTAGCGATTAGCCATTGGAGATGGGTGAATGATGGCGGTAAAGTCCATAGAACAACTGCTGCGTACTTTTTATTGCGCGAGGGGCGATCGCAATCGACATCACCTTGAAACTTATCGGCTGGGCGATCGCAACCATATAGTAATAATGGACGAGGTAAAGGTCTTGGCGCTTCGCTGAGATTTTCCCATTGGGGAAACTTGGTAATTATCGGTGCGGGTTTATAGAGTAATGGAATTTGTTTAAGCACAATTTGAGAATTATCTCCATTGCCCACTTCACGAATACCTACGATTTCTAATTCTACGGAAGTAGTATCTTGCCACTGATTAGCCCTTAGCTTATAGGCGATATCCACACGATTGGGGATAGGGCAATATTCTCCCCAGCGCCAAGCGATCGCCTTAATTTTACCGTTGCCCGTATCCAGCTCTAAAGAGAGATGTTTAACTTTATCCCTTCCGCGAGTTTGTTGAGAGATAACGCGAACATTTTGGCTATAAAACACGGGATCGGGATTGCCGAGCCCACAGGGTTGCAGGCGATCGCAGGTTTGCAGCAGGGACATCGAAATATCGCTCAGTTCGGCGAGTACGTCCACCTGAATGAAGGGCATGATATGACTGGGCAAAATATTTTCGCGATCGACAAATTCCCGCAGCCCTAGGCGTAACTTTTCCATATTCTCCGCAGGAATGGTAAACCCTCCTGCCGCCTTATGTCCGCCACCCTTATTCCGAATGGGAGCGATATATTCGAGGGAATGGAAAACATGAAATTCGGGAATGCCTCTTACGGAGAAACGTACTGTGTCCCCTTGATGGTTTGGCGCTTCTTGCGGATTTGGCGATACTTCCTTCTCTTGATCCTCCATGTCGTGACTATCTTCATAACTGCCGATAAAGACAGGCGCACCGTACCGTTCTACTAAGCGCGAGGCAACAATGCCAATTACCCCGTGATGCCAGCCCGTCTGTTTGGCAATGGGTAAGTCGGCTTGGACATCACGATCTACGATTACCAAAACCCGTTCTTGGGTGATGTCAAAACCTTCAGCCCGTTTTTGGTTGATATAGCGGATCGCTTGTTCCTCGATCTCTTTACAGAGATCTTGGCGTTTTTTATTAGTTGCTTCGCATTCTTGGGCAAGGGCGATCGCCTGTCCCATTTCTTCGCAGGTTAAGAGGTCGATAATGACTTGAGGATTGCCAATCCTGCCGATCGCATTAATGCGGGGTCCCAAACCAAACCCGATCGCTTCGGGCTTCATCCCCGTTTGTTTATCTTTGGCAATTCCCGTTTCATTAATCAGGGCAATAATGCCAATTACCTTAGATTGGGACAGCAAGCGCAAGCCCTTTTTGACAAGTCGGCGATTGATTCCCGTTAAAGATGCCAAATCAGCGATCGTCCCTAGGGTAAATAGTTCCAGCAATGGATTTTCTAACTCGGCACGTTTACCAAAGCGATCGCTCAATTCCAGCGCTAAAATATAGGCGACTCCAACACCAGCGATCGCCGCATAGGGAGAATGCGGATCGACTTGATATTTAGGATTGAGTATGGCGGTTGCGGGGGGGATTTTGCTAGGATCTTCGGGCACTTCATGGTGGTCGGTAACAATTACAGAAATATTTAAGGATTCTGCAAGGGCGATCGCCTCATAGGCGGCAATCCCATTGTCCACGGTGATAATTAATTTCCCATCGCGATCGTGACAATCGCGGACAATCCGCATATTTATCCCATAGCCTTCCGTCATGCGACTGGGAATTTCGTATTCCACCATCGCCCCTAACAATTTGAGGGTACGGATCAATAAAGCCGTACTAGTCATGCCATCTACGTCATAATCGCCACAAATTGTGATGCGTTCACCGTTTTTAATCGCATACTCGATGCGATCAATGCTGGCAATTAAATCGGGAAATTCTTGCTTGGGGTCGGGCAAATTGGCAAGTTCGGGATCGAGAAAAACTTTGGCAGTTTCAGGGGTATTAATGCCTCTATTTAGCAAAACCTGCGCGATTATGGGAGAAAGTCCTGTGGCGTTGGCAATTGCGATCGCTAAATCGGTTTGAGGTGAGAAAATCTGCCATCGTTGTTGAGGTAAATGCATGAGAACAATAATATAATTATTAAGAATATCTTAAAAATTCGTTGCGAGTCCGAAAGTAAATGAGGACTGTTTCAACATTACCTGAATCAACATTGCAACTCCTACTATTTATTGACGATCGCCCTAAGGCAAAAGATTTAGTCAAGGAAGTGGAGGAATTTTTGCATAGCGAGCGCGATTGTCGATCCGAGTTGCAAATTATCAATGTCGCCAGTCAGCCTCAACTTGCCGAGCTCTTTAAAGTGGTAATGTCTCCCGCCTTGCTGAAGTTATCACCTTTACCACGCCAAACGATCGCAGGGAAAAATATTCTCAAGCAACTGGGGAATTGTTGGGATACTTGGAAACAACAGGTACTCGACCAAACCACGAATCATCCTCCCGAACTTGCCCAAAATATCGACTATATGAGCGAGGTTGCACATCTTGCCGATGATGTGTTTCGGTTATCTCAGGAAAAAGCCGAGATTGAGGAACAAATTCGGTTTAAAGATCGGGTGCTGGGAATGCTAGCCCATGACTTGAGAAATCCCTTAACCGCCATTTTATTAGCGATCGATACGATCGAAAAAAGTGGTGACAAAATCGACCCGCAAATGATCTCTCGCCTCCTCAAGCACGCGAGAAATAAAGCCCGTGATGCCGACAATATGATTACGGATATTCTCGAAGCGGGAAGGGGGGCAAATGCCCAATTTCGCACCCAAAGGCAAAAGATTCAACTCGATCAGCTTTGTCATAGTGTCGTCAGTGATTTTTACTTCCACAAATGCTTGGAAGGGAAAATGCAAAAATTGGTAAAAGATATCCCTACCGATTTACCGCCCGTATATATCGATCAAGAAAAAATTCGTCAAGTTTTAATCAACCTATTGGGAAACGCTACGAAATATACTCCTGAAGGTGGAAAAATCGAGCTTACCGTGATGCACCGTACCTCACAAAAAATTGAGGTTAGTATTACGGACAATGGTCCTGGAATTCCTGCGGAAATGCGCGATCGCGTATTTGAGGAGCGCTATCGCTTAGAACGGGATGATGAGGCTGACGGCTATGGTATCGGGCTCTCCCTCTGTCGTCGGATTATCACGGCGCATTATGGTCGGATCTGGGTTGACGATGCGATCGGCAAAAAAGGAAGTTGTTTTCGGTTTACTTTGCCAGTTTACTAATAATACCAAATTACAAAATGGCTACGCCATTTTGTAATTTTAAAACCCTTACTGGGTTTAGTTTTCAATTCCCAAAAGTGTAGCCACACTTTTGGGAATTGGTATAAAACTTCAGTTCGGTTTAAACTGGCAAATTTTAAAAGCCCAAAAGTAAAAGCCTTGCTACGCAAGGCTTTTACTTTTGGGCTTAGAGAAAGGGTTTGCTACGCAAACCCTTTCTCTAAGCCCGTTTCAAATTATCCCGAACTCATGTTAATAAGCTAAAGAGCATAACGCTCGCTTAGCGGGCGTTATGCTCTTTAGCTTTTACCAATTTATATTTGCCGAAGCATTAATCACGATTGGATGCAGCCATCGAAATAGTACAACCGTAATTGCGACTCCCATATAGGCAGGACGGATAAATTCCTTAAGGACTAGTTGCTGGCGACCTTGAGCGATCGCGAGGAATGGCATGACCGAAGTACGTTCTTTGAGGGCTAGAAATTCATCCCCATAGCGCTTAAATAAACGTCGATCTCCATGCCAAACTGCGAACAAGTGATAGCTTACTAGGGCGATCGCTGTCGTCAGGGCAAAGGATGTTCCCAGCCAAAGCGTATGGGCAATACACCAAAGTGTCATACCAATGAGTTGCGGATGACGGCTGATACGGGTAATCCCTGTTTCAAATAGATGGACTTGGGGTTTTTGAATCGCGGCAACTTCTCCCAAATTAAAGGTGGCAGGATAGAGAAAAATAAAAGCGATCGCTGAAAGCGCCAGCACGAATTCATGCAGCCCCGTAATTCCCCGAAAATCCCATAACTGCAACCCATCATAACGATGGTTGAAATAAAAAATGAACAGTACCACCGCCAAAGGAATGCTAGTCAGCGCAAATAGTACCCGATACAACCTCGCTCCTATGCGTTCTTCTGCCCTAATGCGTAAAGCTGCTAAGCCGCTATGGGCGATCGCAAAAAGTAAAATCAAGCCCAACATGACAAAGTGGGAAAAATATTGAGAGAAAAAGGGTGATAAATAGCTGGAGAAGAAGACATTAAGAGAGGTCATATTAAAACTAATGAATTGGAGGAGGATTGCTAATGAGGAGCAGTAATCTCTTCCCTAGTTTATCCATACTTGAGCTTGAATCGTAAAATGATCAGATTTAACAAAAGTGTGATGCCATTAGCCATATAGATGGGTGCAGCCTCGACCAATAATCCATAGATCAGCCAGAGGGTGATACCCAAAATAAAAGTAACCAGCATTGGCAAAGAAATATCTTTAGTCGAGCGCGATCGCCAAACTTGGACGACTTGGGGCAAAAAGGCAAAGGTCGTCAGGGATGCAGCCATAAATCCAAGGAGATTGGTGAAGTGCATAGTTTCTAGAAGTAGGATAATTTAGGGATGCTTGGGATAGCCTAGACATTGCCCAACAGAATTAAAACATATGCAACAGCGAATTATCGGCATCACAGGAGGTATTGCTACGGGCAAGACTACGGTTTCCGATTATTTGCGCGATACCTATGGATTACC
This sequence comes from Pseudanabaena sp. UWO310, assembly GCF_006861605.1. Lineage (NCBI taxonomy): Bacteria > Bacillati > Cyanobacteriota > Cyanophyceae > Pseudanabaenales > Pseudanabaenaceae > Pseudanabaena > Pseudanabaena sp. UWO310. The sequence continues at coordinate 16,908 of NZ_SELU01000035.1, forward strand.
AATTCTGGATGCCGATCTCTATGCTCGTAGCGCTTTAGTTGGCGATCGCTTACGAAAGTTACAGGAACGCTATGGAAAATTAATCTTCGACGATCAGGGCAATATCGATCGCCGTAAGTTAGGCGCGATCGTTTTTGATAGCGCTAGCGAGTTGCAATGGCTCGAAGGCTTAATCCATCCCTACGTAAGGGAATGCTTAATTTCTGAAGCCAAAAGTCGAGAACCATCTACGGTCGTAATGGTAATCCCTCTGTTATTTGAAGCCCATATGGAAACTCTGGTAACAGAGACTTGGGCGATCGCTTGCGATCCCCAGCAACAATTGCAGCGACTCATGAGCCGCAGTCATTTATCAGAAACTGAAGCAATTCAAAGAATCGCCAGTCAAATGTCTCAGTCTGAAAAAATTGAACTTGCCGATGTGGTAATTACAAATTCCGCTAATCCTGAGGATCTATTTTTACAGGTCGATCTCGCCTTGCTTAACTCACCAATGGGTATATATAGCTATCGCCAAGTCTAAAACCCCAAGAATTGACTGGCGGCGCTTCGCGCCGCCAGTCAATTCTTGGGGTTTATGTCCTAGTACATTTGGTGATAGCTATATATCAGCGTAACCCTAAGAGAATGGCTGTGCAAAGCACAGCCATTCTCTTATTAGGTTTGTTTTTGTCCTCAAGAGTGGACAAGGTCTGCTCTTGATAAAGCGAATATTAAGGTTTATCGGGAGTCGCCGCAGGCAAATTTAAGGGGATTGACTGTGCAGGAGCAGTCTTAGGCGCAGGGGCAACTTGAGTTGTTGCGGGAGCTGCCACAGTGGGGGGATTAAACCACCCACCGCTGAGAACTACAGTTAATCCCAAAAAAGCTGCGGTTAGGAACCAAGTTACTCGATTTAAAGCTGTTTCCGCACTCTTGGTACTTGAAAACAATTGGGCTTGACCGCTAAAGCCGCCCAGACCATCACTTTTTGGACTATGTAATAAGATTAGGATCACTAAACAAATAGCGATAACAGACCAGACTATCTTTAAAGTTCCGTACATTTTTAGATATTTTTCTTTATATGTTTTCTATAAACAGCTTAACGCATCAACAATTAGATTAGAAACTAGATATGTTATTGCAATTCCTATAGTTTCTCAGTAGCTGGGCATAATTAAAATCCAGATTAGAAACCTGTGGCACAAGCGGTGCGTACGCCACAGGTTTTGGTTTTGACATTGGGTTTTAGATGTAATTTCGCGCAGTTACTTAATCTCTCTATGCAAATATTTCTAGGGCAAATATCTCTAGGGCAAATATCTCTAAGCAAATTGCTGACCTAACTCAATGGGGTTATGAACTGTGATTCGCTTTTTGGAAATGGCGATCATCTTTTGCTTTCTTAAGTCACCAAGTAATCTTGTCACCGTGACCCTTGTCGAACCGATCGCTTCGGCGATCGCCTGATGGGATAATTTTAAGTCGATCGTCACGCCATCGGTCGAGGGCGTTCCAAAATCGCGGCAAAGAATCAATAAAAAGCTGACTAACCGTGATCCCATATCGCGATGGGCAAGCGTCTCAATCATCATTTCCGTTTGCAGAATCCGTGACGATAAGCCACGTAACAATACCATCGGTAATTCGGGATCTTCTTTCAGCGCTTTCTCCACCTGATCGATGGGTACTGAAAGCAACTCCACTGGGGTAAATGCTACAGCGTGATAAAAGCGATCGGAGCGATTGCCAGTAATTAAAGACAACACACCGAAAACACTATTTTCGCGTAATAGCGCAACTGTAATTTCTTCACCTGCCTCGTAAACTCTAGAAAGTTTTACCGCTCCCTTTACCAAAAAGTAAAAACGTTCCGCAGGATCGCCAGGAAAAAAAATCGTCTTACCGCGTTCAAACGTTTCTGTCATGGGGGGGAACATTCCCCCATTCATTTCGCGAAAGACTTCAACAAGAGCACGGTCTACCAATCTTATACACCCTCTTTTTTAACCAAAAATAAAACGCTGCAATCCTCACAACCAAATCTCAAAGATAGGAATTATATCAACTCACTAAAGTCTGCCAAGGCTTTAGTGAATTAAAACCTAAATTTCATGATTATTTCAAGTTACAAAAATAGCTTTACTATTTTTTTGTAACTTGAAATGCTAGATCTTCGGAAAGTATGCCAGCACACAATCAATTGGAGTAGTTTATGTTAGCTTTCATCTAATATACAAAATGAAGATACAAACAGCTCTAAATATGTATATATCCTTCAAACAATTAACTCTTTGAAGATGGAGCAAACCTTCGTGAACTGGTAAAGGCAGGTGACATCTTAGAAAGTTAATCTAGAAGTAGATACGATTATTCTCACTTAAACTTACTACATAATTGCAATTTGTATCAGAATGTACATTTTTTGCAACTAATCGAGATTGGGAAAGCCCTTACCCGACAAAAGATGGGGCTAGACAAAATAACGAGGGGCGATCGCTACCTGAACATACTACTGACCGAGGTATCTTCATGAACCCGCCAGATTGTTTCACCTAACAAGTCGGCAACCGATAGTACCCGTAATTGATCAAAATAATTTTCTTGTCTGACTGGGGTGGAATTAGTTACGATGACCTCTTCAAACACGCCACTGGACAAACGTTCGATCGCTGGCGGCGAAAAAATAGCATGGGTGGCACAGGCATAAACTTGACGCGCACCTTCCTTTCTCAGGAGCTTTGCCGCTTCATAAATTGTCCCAGCAGTATCGATCATGTCATCGACAAGGACAGCAGTTTTACCTGAGACATCACCGATGACATTCATCACCTCAGCCACGTTATGGCTTTGGCGACGTTTATCGATAATCGCTAAAGGTGCATCGTTTAGTTTTTTGGCGAAAGCCCGCGCCCGCGCAACTCCCCCCACATCTGGCGAAACTACCACCAAGTCGGGGAGTTTCTTCTCATTGAGATAGTCAAATAAAACTGGGGAGCCATAGACATGATCGCAAGGTATATCAAAATATCCTTGAATTTGTGCCGAATGTAAGTCCATGGCAATCACGCGATCGGCTCCAGACTGCACAATTAAGTTGGCAACTAATTTTGCAGTGATTGACTCGCGTCCTGCGGTTTTGCGATCGGCTCGCGCGTAGCCGTAATAGGGCATGACCGCAGTAATTTGCCTTGCCGAAGCCCGACGACAGGCATCAATCATAATCAATAATTCAGTCAAATGGTCGTTAACAGGGCGACAGGTTGGTTGGATCAGATAAACATCACAACCCCGAATCGATTCCTGCACCTGCACATAGACTTCCCCGTCAGCGAAATTTTTTCGCACCATAGGCCCTAATTCGATACCTAAATAACGGGAAATCTCTTGGGCAAGTGGCAAATTTGCCGAGCCAGCAAATAGCCTTAGTCGATCTTCACCACTATTTAAAGAAGGTAGTCTGTGAAGTCCATGCCTAGTAGTCGTTAAGTGTGTCACTGCAATTTATCAGGAGGTAACATAGCCGTATTTCTATTGTCAGGCTTAATTCGCTATTCGCGTCATCTGTTTACGATTAAATTAGATATTTTTTTAGCCAGAATGACATAAAAGCCACAAATTTAGAAGCATGGCTCCTAAAATCTATGGCTTTTTATTTGGGGGGACGGCGGCGTTGGAGGAAATCGGGGATATCTAGTCCTGGCTTACTCAGCTTGATTTCTGTTTGTGATGTAGGCGTTGTAGAGGTCGATGTCCTTGTGGTGGGCGTAGGTGGTAAAGGTTGTACCTTTTTCACAATTTGGGGCGGGATCGCTGGATGGGACTTGGGTGCGAACCCTGTGGCAATTACCGTGATCCGAATTTCGCCATCTAGTTTGGGATCGATGACTGCGCCAAAAATAATATTGGCATTTTGATCGACTACTTCATAAATGGTCTCGGCGGCGGCATTGACCTCATGGAGAGTCATATCTTCACCACCAGTGATATTAAAGACAACACCGCTGGCTCCTTCGACGGAAGTTTCTAACAGAGGCGAAGAAATGGCTGTCATTGCGGCTTCTCTTGCTCTAGACTTGCCAGAACCAATACCGATACCCATCATTGCCGAACCAGCATCCGCCATAACGGCGCGAATATCGGCAAAGTCTACGTTTACGAGCCCAGGGATCATGATGATATCGGAAATGCCCTGCACGCCTTGACGCAGAATGTCGTCAGCAACTCTAAAGGCTTCCTGTACAGGAGTTTGCTCGGATATTACTGAAAGCAGCTTATCGTTGGGGATCACAATTAGAGTGTCAACCCGACTTTGTAAACCTGCAATTCCTTCTTCAGCCTGCTGACCTCGTCGCCTACCTTCAAAGGTAAAGGGTCTTGTGACGATACCGACCGTGAGCGCTCCCGCTTCCTTGGCGACCTCCGCAATGATGGGTGCGGCTCCAGTACCAGTGCCGCCACCCATGCCTGCGGTAATAAATACTAAGTCGGCTCCTTCGACGGCTGCTGCGATATCATCACGGGACTCTTCGGCAGCTTTCTGGCCGATCGCAGGATTACCACCTGCTCCCAAACCTCTGGTCAGCTTCTGACCCATTTGAAATCGCTTAGAAGCGGAGGATTGCAGTAATGCTTGAGCGTCTGTATTAAACGACCAAAACTCTACACCAACCACATCACTGGCGATCATGCGATTTACAGCGTTGCCACCGCCACCGCCAACACCAATTACCTTAATTTTTGCAACACTGCCCAACATGATATTATCCGCTTTTGCATCAACGCCTAACTGCTGCTTCATACGATTGTGAGAGTGACTTAGGTGTAGTCTAGAGTTATTTGAAAACTCAGAAAGTTCATCCATTTGCACGTCTACTTCTCCGTTTTCCGAACCATTTGAGTTCAAACCTGACCAGTCGTTTTGAGATGTCATTTATCGGGGGATGTCATAAATAGAATCGTTGTACTGATGCTCTCTAGATTTTGCTAAGCTTAAACCCCATTCGAGTCAGAAGTCCGAGTAACAGTTTAAACCTACCAGAAAAAAATAATAATAGCCTTAAAACGACAATTTAGGATTTTGTTTCTGAAGATTTATCTTTTGGTGACCTGTTTATTTCTAAAATCGGGTCGCTTGGTTGACTTACATCAATATATTTAAAGCTTTTTGATGTAAATTTTTCGGGCAGATTTCTCAGTCGATCAAGGGTTTCTAGTTGGGTGTTAAAAATTGCTGGTTTGTACGTACCAAAATAAACCAAGCCCAGCTCGGTAGTCAAAATCAAATTTGAGTCGTCCCGAGCATCTACTTGCGAAATTTTAACTTGACTCTGACTGACTTGACGATAAAGAGTTGACCACTGAGCGATCGCTCGATTATTCGGTTCTAGGACGACAAGGTTGGGCTTGGTGATATTCGATGGATAGGCTTTAGCGGGCATCCATATTCCCTCTGCATCTAAGAACCCCTGCTGACCTTTACGTGTAGCGTTGGCGATCGGCAATCGTTCTTGAACCTGAATAGTGAGTTTTGAGGGAAATATTGTGCGGGATACTAAAACCTTTGATACAGGGGCATTGGCTTCGAGCTGATTGGCGAGTTCTTGCGGTTGAATTTGAAATATCGATTGGGGATATTGGAGTGCGAGGGATTTCCTAATGGTTTCCTTAGACAGAAGTTTGTTACCTTCAATTTCGATCTGGCTGGGGCTCCGTAGCTGCCATTCAGGAAGCATCGCAACCCACAGCATCCCACCCGTGATTCCAGTGATAAATGTTAACTGCCAAATACGTTGAAAGATGCGAAGGCGGCGTTGTTTTCGCAGTTGTTTGCGGCGGGCCACATAGTCTGCCTCTCCTGTGGAGATAGGGAATTCAACCGTCATCTTTGCTCCTACCTGTTCATAGTGCTAGGAGTCAGATGATGGGCTACTAGCAAATTGTCGTTCCAGCATAGCAATGATTTCTGCCCGTCGGTTTGAAATAGCCAAGGGATCCTTAGCATTTTCAGGTAAAAACAGGACGCGATCGGTGTTTTTATACTTATTCGATGTTTGTTGCTTATTCATTAAAGACTGGATCGCTTTAACGAAAAATATACCTGCACTGATGACTAAAAGTACAGATATTGATACGTAGATAATTGCTGCGATCACCATATCTCTTGTGTTTGAATTGTGTTTAAATCCGAAGTATTGATATCACAATAGATGAGCAAATCAGGTTTTTCAACAAGAGTTACAAAAATGTATAGATTTGCTTTGCAAACCTTCATATATAGCTATATTCACTTAAGTTAGGCTATCAAACCCAATAGAGAGTTGCGGCGCGAAGCGCCGCAACTCTCTATTGGGTTTGATTTTTGTCCTAACATTGCTGAATAGCTATATCTGTCCCCTGTACTAGGAGCAAGACTCCAAGAATTGACTGGCGGCACTTCGCGCCGCCAGTCAATTCTTGGAGTTTGATTTGTCCTAAGTCAAGGGACTGTAGCTAACGTCAGTTCGGTTTATGCTGGCAAATTTTCAAAGCCCAAAAGTAAAAGCCTTGCTAAGCAAGGCTTTTACTTTTGGGCTTTGAGAGAGGGATGGCGTAGCCATCCCTTTCTCAAAGCCCGTTTCAAATTATCCCGAACTCACATCGATCGCAAATTATCGCAAATTTATGGGTAGGTACGGAGAACGCGACAACATCGGACGCATGGGTATTGCGATTGGTTCGGTATAATCAGGCTTGACTTAAGAGTAAGTAACATTTAGTAGCATTAAGGAGCTTTGCGCGATATGCAAGAGCAGGGAACGATCAGCATTCATACCGAGAATATCTTTCCCATTATCAAGAAGGCTTTATATTCAGAACGCGATATCTTCTTGCGGGAATTGATTTCTAATGCCGTAGATGCCATTAGCAAGCTCAAGATGGTGTCTTACGCTGGCGAAACAAGTCATTCAGCCGAGCCTGAAATTACGGTGACGATTGACAAGGATAAAAAGACCTTAGCGATCGCCGATACAGGGATTGGTATGACCGCCGATGAAGTTAAAAAATATATTAACCAAGTTGCCTTTTCTAGCGCTCAGGAGTTTGCCACTAAGTATGCGAGTAGCGGCACGGGCGATCAACAGATCATTGGTAATTTCGGTTTGGGCTTCTACTCGTCGTTTATGGTGGCGAGTAACGTCGAGATTGATACTCGTTCCTACAAGGATGGGGCTGAGGCTGTGCATTGGGCTTGTGATGGCTCGACCACCTTTACCCTCGATGATAGCGATCGCGCAACCGTCGGCACGACGATTACTTTAACTTTGCAAGAAGACGCTGAGGAATATCTCGAAGAAGCCTCGATCAAGCGCATGATCCGCAACTATTGCGACTTTATGCCCGTACCCATCAAGTTAAATGATGAGGTTATTAATAAGCAGACGGCTTTATGGGATAAATCACCCAAGTCCGTCACTAAGGACGAATATTTAGAATTCTATCGCTATCTCTATCCTTACCAAGACGATCCTCTGTTCTGGATTCATCTCAATACCGATTATCCCTTTGTGATTAAAGGAATTCTGTATTTCCCCAAGATGAAGGCTGACATCGATCCTAATCGTGGACAGATCAAGCTATTTTGCAATCACGTTTTCGTCAGTGACAATTGCGATGATGTGATCCCCAAGTTTTTGATGCCATTGCGCGGAGCGATCGATAGTACAGATATTCCTCTAAATGTCTCTCGAAGCTTTTTACAGGGAGATCCCAAGGTTCGGAAGATTCAAGAATTTATTGCTAAAAAAGTAGGCGATCGCTTGACCTCCCTCTATAGCGAGTCTCGCGAAGAATTTTTGAAGTGCTGGCAAGATATCAGCATCTTCATGAAATTTGGCTCCATGAACAGCGATAAGTTTTATCAGCAAGTTAAGGAAATCTTGGTATATGCGACCACTAGCGAAGATGAAGCCGTCAAGAGCGAAAGTGGTAACTATACGACTTTGCAAGCCTATCTAGAGCGCAATAAGGAAAAACACGAAAATCAAGTGTTTTATACCTCCGATCCGATCGCCCAAGGTACCTATGTCGAACTACATAAAAATCAAGGTTTAGAAGTACTCACCTTTGACGCATTTATCGATAGTCACTTCATCAACTTCCTCGAACGGGAATTTAAAGACATCAAGTTTGCCCGTGTCGATGCGGAGATCGATGATCGCCTCGTTGATAAGGATTCCAAAACTGAAGTTGTTGATCCCAAAACTAATAAAACCAAGAGCGACCATCTTCAAGACATTTTCCGCGATGCTTTGAATAAGCCCAAATTGGTGATTCGCACTGAGGCGATTAAGGCTGAGGATGCTGCTTCGGCTCCACCCGCAATTATCCTGTTACCAGAATCTGCTCGTCGGATGCAGGAAATGATGGCTCTCATGCAACAGGGCACGGTCAGCTTCCCTGAGGATCATGTCCTGTTGGTCAATACAGCCCATCCTCTTATGGAAAAACTGATCGAGCTTGATAGCAGCCAGATTATTGGCGGTGTCAAGTCTGAATCGGCAGACTTGGCTAACTTGATTTGTACCCATGTCTACGACCTTGCGCTGATGGCTCAGAAGAGTTTTGATGCTGACAGCATGAAGGGTTTTCTGCAACGTTCTAACCAATTGCTGACTAAATTGACTAGCAAAATCTAAATCTATAGCTGTTGTCAGTCTTGTTAGGAAAAATCAAAGCCCAAAAGAGGGTTGCCGCGCTCCGCGCGGCAACCCTCTTTTGGGCTTTAATTCACAAAAGTGTTGTCACACTTTCGTGAATTGGCATTACCCTAATTTATGGGATATAAAACAACTATGGGTTGGAAGCCATTGCCATTAGCCTCACTAATACCCAAAAAATTCTGCTCGGCATCGCATATCCTGACATAGCCTAGGGGGATGTCTTCGTTGTGGAGAGGGGATTGCCTTGAGACAGTTTGTCCCATGCGCCAGCGTTTACTATCTTCTTCCTTCAGTATGACCTTGGGCAAAAAATGTAAGCCCCTATCGGGCGCGAGAACTTCAAGGCTATGCGATCGCAATAGTGCATCGACCTGCTCAAAGGACAAACTAGAATTCAAATCAAACCCATTGCTAAGCGTCCGTCTCAATGCCGATAGCGTTGCCCCACAGCCCAGCTTTTCTCCTAAGTCTCGAGCAATAGAGCGGATATATGTGCCGCCGCCACAGGCGATCGCCACATCTAGTTCTGGATAATCTCCCATCGTCCATCCGAGTAAGCGAATTTCCGTGATTTCCACCGATCGCGTAGGAATATCAGACTCCGTAATTTCTCCCCTACGCGCTAAATCGTACAGTCGTTTACCATTGACTTGAATTGCACTAAACGCAGGTGGTCGCTGAATAATTGTGCCTTGAAAGCAAACTAGAGCCTGTTCGACTTCGGCAAGGGTTAAATGGGGGCAGGGGCGAGCGCTAATCACCTCACCCGTAATGTCATCGGTATTGGTAACTATGCCAAAACGAATTTTTGCGTCGTAAGCTTTGCCATCAGGTAAAAACCGCAGCAGTCTGGTGGCATTGCCAACGGCGATCGGTAAAACCCCCGTAGCCATCGGATCGAGCGTACCACCATGACCAATTTTTTTTTGTTTCAAAAGCTTTCTTAATTTACTCACACAATCATGGGCGGTAATTTCTGGGGGCTTATCGATACTAATAAATCCATTAAACATATAAAACATCAATGAAGAATTGGCGAAGAACTAGTGTTTTGATATTTTGTGCCAAAACACCAATTCTTGATGGAGAAACGAGGGAGTATCGATCTCAGTAAATATTTCAGTAAATATTTCAGTAAATATTTAGTAGTTAGATTGTTGGAAATCTAGGGTAATCTTAGTTTCTATTTAAAGTAAAAGGACAGTATCACCTATCATCAAAGGTAACAAAAATAGGGCGAAAGTCAGAAAAAATTGTCATAAGATAGAGAGCGTAGATCGAAATAGTTTCTTAAAAAAAGTTGTATCAGTCTTGCTCCATCCTCTAGACCACTACACCTTAATTGATGTCCATCTTGATACCCGTCGTTAGATTTGAATACTTGATGTTTTTCCGTCACCATTTGTTATGGGGTGAGATAAGTTGACTCGATTTGTATTTGGCGATATTCATGGTCAATATGACGGGTTAATGAAGTTAATCGACTTTATTAATTGTGGTCCTAGTGACAAATTGTTCTTTTTAGGCGACTTAATTGATCGCGGTAATCGCAGTTGCGATGTTGTCAGTTGGGTGATAGCGAACGGGCACACCTGCCTGAGAGGCAATCATGAGCAGATGTGTCTCGATGCTTTTAATAATAATGAAAGTTCTTTGGTCTGGAAAGGATGGCTGTTAAATGGTGGATCTAACACCTTAGAGAGCTATGGTAAAGAAAAGCTGCCAGCGTCCCATCTCGAATGGATGCAGCAATTGCCGCTCTATGTTGATCTAGGCGATGCATGGCTAGTCCATGCGGGGCTAAACCCTAACTTACCTCTCGAATTGCAGGGTGCGGCAGAGTTTTGCTGGATTCGCGAAGAGTTCCATAGTGCGACCGAGCCTTTCTTTGAAGACAAGATAATTATTACTGGGCATACGATTACCTTTGTTTTTCCGGGGGTAAAACCTGGAAATTTAGTATTGGGTAAGGGATGGTTAGATATTGATACTGGTGGTTATCATCCCAAAAGTGGTTGGTTATCAGCTTTGGATCTAGATACAGCCACGGTTTATCAATGTAATACCTTTACCAATGAATTGAGGGTAAACCCACTATCCGATATTACGACGGTAATCGAACCAATGCCAACGCGATCGCAAAGGCAAGAAGTCGGCAGGACTAGTACGCCAAAACGTCGCTGGTCTTGGGTTTAAACAATTCCCCAGATAAGAATGGTGGCGCGAAGCGCCACCATTCTTATCTGGGGCTTTATTTTAGGGACTTAATAAAACCTGATACAAATCGGGGCGGCGATCGCGGAAAAAGCCAAACGAGGCTCGATTTAACCTTACTTGATTGAGATCGAAACTAGCTAAAATCACCCCTTCGTCGCGATCGCTCAATTCGGCAACCTTATCGCCTCGATGATTGGCAATAAAAGAATGACCGTAAAAAGTTTGATTGCCTTCTAGTCCGATCCGATTTGCCGCCGCCACGGGAATGACATTACTCACAGCATGACCGATCATCGCTCTCTGCCAAGGGTCTTTGGTATTGAGATCTGGCTCTTCGGGTTCGGAACCGATTGCGGTGGGGTACAGCAGAATTTCCGCTCCCATCAGCACCATGGCTCTAGCACATTCAGGAAACCACTGATCCCAACAGATACCGACACCGATCTTGCCAAAAGCCGTATCCCACACTTTAAATCCTGTGTCTCCCTCTCGGAAATAAAACTTTTCTTCGTATCCGGGACCGTCGGGAATGTGACTTTTACGATAGACTCCCAACAACGAGCCATCAGCATCGATCATGGCAAGACTGTTGTAATAGACCTGCCCCGATCGCTCAAAAAATGATATGGGAATCACGACATTAAGTTCTTTGGCAAGATGTTGAAAATGGGCGATCGTGGGATGATTTTCAACGGGTTGAGCCCAAGCAAAAAAGCGATCTTGCTCTTCCCGACAAAAATAGGGACCTTCAAATAATTCTGGTGGCAAGATTATCTGCGCTCCTTGATGAGCCGCTTTACTTACTAATTCAGATATCTTCGTGACATTAGTCGTAACATCAGCATTCAGAGTGGTCTGAATAACAGCGATCGTAACAGTTCTAGGAGATGACATTAGCGGGATAGGATTGAGACGTTAATATGTGGCTATAGCGTTATCTTTAGCCTACCGCAGTCACGAAAAGATCCATGAAAAAACTTGTCATTTTACTGATTCAGTTTTATCGATTGTTTATTTCTCCATTGTTTGCGCCGAGGTGTAGATTTCAACCCACCTGCTCGCAATATGCGCTAACAGCGATCGATCGCTTTGGGCTATGGCAGGGAGGAGGACTAGCCGTTAAACGAATTTGTAGTTGTCATCCTTGGCATATAGGTGGTTACGATCCTGTGCCTGAATCTCCGCTTCAGCAAGATGAGGCATTGTAATACCAATTCACGAAAGTGCGACAACTGTAGCTAAGACATGAAGAGAATGGCGGCGCTTCGCGCCGCCATTCTCTTCATGCGGATTTGCGTTCCAGTAAATCCTGTACGATCGCTACAATATTATGGAGTGAGATGTCATTGCGTTTGAAAAGGTAGTTTAATTGCTGCATAGATTGGATATATTCTTGCTCAAACTGATAGGCATAGATCGGGGGAATATCAGCATAGGAAACCTGTAAGACTCTCATTATCCCTGTCCGCACGGCTCCCACTAACTCGCGAGCAAATTCGTTAATTGCCCGTTGTCTTAAATACTTAAATCCGCGATCGCTAGTAGCGTACATGGGAGGCAATCGATTGAGGGCATAGGCTGCTACTTCAGAATGATTGATTCTTGCGAATAGCTCTGGTTTTGTCACCTGCTCGATCGCCCTAAAGATGAGATGCTCTAAAACATTAACCAACCCCAATTGAGCCTGCAAAGTATAGGACTGGAGCGCTCGATATTCCATTTCGGCGGCATCCTTGATCTTTTTTTCCCAAGCCCAAGAATTGCCATACATTTGCCATTGGGCTTCGTAGCTATGTTGGTTTAATTCTCTTTGCCTGAGTTCCTGTTGTTTTTGGATTAATTGTTTTTCCATGAAACGTCGCGAACTAGAAATTAATGCTTTTTGCTGGCGACTTAAATGACTGATATCTTGCACGACAGTTGCTTCGTCAGATTGGATGATCGTTTGACCTCTATTTTTGCTGACATATTGAGATCGGGTAATTACTGATTCAACTAAGGCTGGGACATCTCGCCACCGTAAATGTCTGCGCCCTAGAATTTGGCTTAATTGATATAGTACGCCTGAGCTGTTAGTAAATAGATGGTTAGGTAACGGGGTTAGATCGTGGAGTGGATCGCCAAATAGAACGGTTTTGATCCCATGTTTGACCGATTGGGAAATCTGTGGGCTCAATTCATTCACGGCATAGGCATATTGATACTGCCATCCATTTATAGATGTAGCGAATAATGGAGGTAGGCGATTGAGTGCGTAGGCTACTACCTCAGCGACTTTGACCTTAGGTTGTTTTTCGGGAGGAAGTTCTTCAATTTGAATGTAAGTTTCTCTAACCAGAATTTCCTCTAAAACATTAACAAATCCAAGCATCGTTTTACACCTTGACGAGCATTAGACCGAATAATTCGATCGCTTTTCGACAGGTAAAAAAAGTCTAAATTTTATTAACTAACAAATTCTTGGAGAATCAATATATAGGTATATATACGGCGATCGATCAAAAATTCATGTATTTATAATTAACATAAATATAAGCATTCCCTTATCTACTTGCTACTATCTAAAATTATATAAACCTGTTTAAAGGATATATAGCTGGTGATAATTACAAGTAAATCCCCGATTTTTGTCCGATTTTTATTCTTTTTTTATTCTTTGTTAATTCAGGTCGCATTTAATTATTTCGTTATAGTTAAATAGGCTGATTTATGTCTCAGAAAAACCTTTTGTTAGACTCTTTACCTTGGTCTAAACTATCAAGAATTACCAAAAAATGAACTGTGCAAATGTCGTAAATCTAGGGCGTGAAGCCCCTTGAAAATCAAAAAATAAACTCAAAAAAATAAAATTAAAAACTAAAATTAAAAAATAAAGAATTTGATATAAGTGATATATAAATTTCACCAAGTGTTATTAGTACATAAACCAAATAAGAGAATGGCGGTGCAAAGCACCGCCATTCTCTTATTTGGTTTGGAACTGCTAAGTAGTTGGGCATAATTAAAATCTCAAAACCTGTAGCGCACGCTGCGCGTGCGCTACAGGTTTTGAGATTTTATATTTAATTGCGCCTAGCTACTTAAGAAACCATTTAAGAATTACTTTCTGCGGTCAAAAGTTCTAAGAGATCCCCCTCAATCCCCCTTAAAAAGGGGGAAGAATTAAATTCTCCCCCCTTTTTAAGGGAGGCTGGGGGGGATCTAGTGAATTCTTAAATAGTTTCTAATATCCAAAAAAAGAAGATAATTGCGGCGCAAAGCGCCGCCATTATCTTCTTTTTTTGTTAGCTAAAAAGCTTGCCTAAAGGAGCGGATTTTGCCTATCCCAACCGATAGCCAAAGCCTCTGACAGTGACAATATGTTTAGGATCGCTGGGGTCGGCTTCAATTTTTTCCCGCAGCCAGCGAATATGAACATCTACGGTTTTGCTATCACCGACAAAATCGACTCCCCATACTTTTTCGAGAAGCTGCTCTCTCGACCAGACACGACGGGGATGACTCATAAATAAGTCTAATAAACGAAATTCTTTTGGGGATAGATTTATTTCTGCATCGTTGATCGTCACGCGACATTCATCGGGATACATGGTGACATCGCCAAACTTATAAACCGTAGCATTGGTGGCGACAAAGTCCCGACGGCTACGACGTAGTAAAGCTCGACAGCGAGCCACTAGCTCGCGCATTCCAAAAGGTTTGCTCAGATAGTCATCGGCTCCAACTTCTAGCCCCACGATGCGATCGGATTCATTTCCTCTCGCACTAATCATCAAAACAGGGACATTGTTGCCCTCGTGACGCAAAATGCGGCAGAAATCTAACCCATTAATAGAAGGTAACATGACATCCAAAACTACCAAATCCAGTCTTGCAACGGTTTTAGCGATTTGGAGCGCATTGTAACCATCCTCCGCCAGAAAAACTGTATATCCCTCTTCCCTTAGAGCCAAGGCGATCGCATCTTGAATGATCTCTTCATCTTCTACAACTAAGACACAACTGACAGTACCTTTAGAAGTCGACGAAGCCTGTTCTGTTAAGAGCATAATTTTTGTCTTAGGTTGGTCTAACCGTATCTGATCTTACATTAATCAGGATCTAATTATGTAGATCGGAAGTTAAGAAAGATTGACTTTGCTAAGTCCTTTAAGTTTTGGTTAAGCGATCTGGCTAGCTGGATATGTGGTTCATCGGATTCGATCGGGAGGATTTGGGTCAAGTTCCCCTGACTAAATTGTTGGATGACGAGATTAGCTGCTTCTAGTCCTGTGACATAGGCTTTTTCCTGCGACCAAGAGCCGTGATTGGTAATTACCCAATCGCCACTCATATATAAGTTGGGGAAACTGGTGATGGCTTTTAATAGATGCTGATAACTGCCAGGGGCGAAATGGCTAACGGCACGGGGGAGACGAACCACACTGCGATCGATAACTTGGGCTTGGTTGAATTCTGGTAGGCAAGAGGCGAGATATTTCCGCACGATCGCGATGATTTCCGCATCGTCAAGGGGCAAGAATTGGTTGGCGTGATAAAAGTCCACTTCTACAACGGAGCCAGTAGCGTCGGCATACTCATCATGAAGGGCATTCAGATCGAAAAATGTCCAGCCCGTAGTGGCCTCAAACCCAAAACAGGCATTGGATGGACGGGGAATGTTAATAAGGCGATCGAACCATAATCTGACGGCTAACACATCGATCGCCCCTAAATTCATCAAGTTCCGAAATTCTTGCCGCTTTTGCAAAGCTGGACTATTTGCCACGATTTTTTGCATTCCTGCAATGCCAACGGAAAAAATTACCGCATCGGATTCAAAGCTCTCATTGCCGCAGATTACCGCCGTTACTTTGCCCGTATCATCCGTTCTGATGTCGCTGACACGGCGATCGGTCAAGATTTTGCCGCCCAGCTCGGTAATGCGATCGCACCAAGGTTTAAAGATCTTCTCGCCAACCGTGCCCCGACACCAAACCACATCAAAGTCCGCTTGATGCGCCAAGATAAAGTAATAGAGCATTCCGATCGCGGCTGCTGCCGAGCATTGTTCTCCTGGGGCAAATAGACCAACTAGCAGCATGGGTTCAAAGGATTCGCGATAGAGGCGATCGGACACACCATATTGCCGAAATAGCTCGCGGGCGGTCATCCCGTCATATTGCTTCCATGCAGCCTCGGAGTTGTCAAAATCAATGACGGCATACATCAGAGGTAAGGCTGTTAAGCGATCGCTGAGGGGCAATCTTTTAAACTGCGTATAGGCAAAAGTCCCTAGAGGTGAAGGTAACCTTGGCAAGTCCTGAAAAATTGGTGATTCGACTTCTAAGCCTGCGGGTGAATATTGCGCTGATCTTGTCCAAGGCGTGAAAGGATCTAGTTCTAATTCTTTGACGAGGGAAAAAATATTCCGATAGGGATACCAAAAGCCATGAATGCCTGCTTCGATGGCGCGTCCCTCTGCGGTCTTCCAACCTGCGACTAGTCCTCCTGCCTGAGATCCTGCTTCCAGCAAGGTTACGTCATAGCCTTGCTTGGCGAGTTGATAGGTTGCCCCCAATCCCGCCCAACCTGCACCAACTACAATTACTTTGGGTTTGTCTATCATTTTTGTCTTTTGGTTCTTTTTAGATTACTTTACCAACGAGCGATCGCCCGATATAACTACTGTTTTTCGATGGCGAGGCGATCGCTTGTTCGCTGGCTAACCATGCCAAATTTGGATCGAAAAGGGTTGAGAGTGGTGGCTGCGTGATTCCGAAAATTTTGGCAGGATTAATGCTCAGGGCTTGCCATAGTTCACTAGCAGTTAAGAATCCCGTCGTGACGAGGTTTTGCCAAAGAACGGGAATGGCAAATTCCAAGCCGATCGCACCGACAGGAGCAACTTCAAAGGGAACTACTTTTTCCTCATAGGCGCAGGGGGTATGGTCGATGGCGATCGCATCAATTGCCCCTGATTTGATCCCAGCCACCAGAGCTAAGCGATCGCCTTCACTGCCGAGGGGAGGCATGAGGCGCAGGTTGGGATCGTAATTTTCTAAATCGCGATCGCAATGACAGAGATGCAACCAACTCGTACTTGCCGTTATGGGTAAGCCATCATTTTTCGCTTGAGAGAGCAAGGCTACCCCTTGAGCCGTCGAGATCCGCATGAAGTGGGTGGGTGCTTTAGTGAGGCGGACTAGCTCAATGAGCGCGGCGAGCGAGGAAGTTTCAGCGGCGGCGGGATAGCCTGTCATGCCATATTGCAAAGCCCATTTCCCTTCGCGGATTACGCCGCTTCCTGCTAATTCGGGATTTTGAGGGAATAGGGCGATCGGCTTGCCTAGGGGCTTCACATATTCCATCGCGCGGCGCACTAACAGGAGATTGCCTAGGGGTTTGCTATCGGTAAAGCCAATTACGGATTCGGCAAGCTCTGCCATGTCCGTAAGTTGTTTGCCTTCCAATCCTTTGGTGATAGCGCCCCAAGGTTGCAGAATATGACCATATTTATGCTGGATATTGCGCCAAAATTCCAAGGCGGCAATATCATCGATCGCGGGTTGGGTATTGGGCAAAATCCCGACGTTGCTAAAACCGCCATTCTTCGCAGCAGATACTAAGTCGGCAATGGTTTCTCTGGATTCATGTCCTGGTTCGCAACTCGTGCTGTAAAGATCGATCGCTCCAGTTCCTAAAATCAATCCCGAACGCTCATCTATATGGGTATTTTCAGGAATTTGATCCTGCCTGACATCAAGATGAATTTGGCGATCGCGATCAATCAATACATCGTTTAATGTTGCAGAATTACTTATGATCGAGTCCGCATCAAGTATGCGTACCTGCTTGAAGAGGGTGGGATACGCAAGGGAATTTTCTAAAGGCATAACAAAACAATTTTCTTTTTACTTTATAGCGGGATGGGCTTTTCTCTCTAGGAAAAACTTAGCTACCTATTGAACGATATTTAGCGATCGCTGATTTTGATAATAACTACGCCATTGCCATTTGCCCTGAGCATTTAAGCTGGGCGTAAATACTCGCACATCGAGAGAATTTAAACCAATTTCTTGAACGATGATTTCGGGATAGCGATCGCCATTTACCTCTTGAATACCATAGAGGGCATAGCTACTCACACTATCATTAACGTAGGAAAGCGCTCTGGTATGGGTCAAAATTGGTTCAGAAATCCAATCATCATTGGCTCCCTTACTCAACATGACTAACATGCTATATTCCTGACGTTGAGTGGCCGGGAGCGATAGGAACTCTTTCCATGCTTGAGCCGATAATCCCGCAGGACGCAATGGGTTGTCGAGTCTAAGCCCTGCGATAATTTCAGGCTGATTGTCCCCATTGATATCAGCACAGACTAGTGAGGCGATCGATACTTGGGCGGTGGCGGCTGGACTTGCGCCTAGTTTCACAAATAAATTCCGTGACTTTTCCAATACTAAGGGCTGGATTTTGTTAGGACAGTTAAAAAAATAATTGCGATCGCTGGTGTTAATGCGATCGCTAGCCACAATCGTTAAATTGGGCTGGCGCAGTACCTCAGGGGCTAAGCTTTTGCCCGATTGACTTTTGTCATTACTATCTGGGGCTTGCACTTTAAAACTAGCGATCGCGCCAAAGGCATCGGAGCCACGTATGGCACTTACTTGAAATGTGCCCAGAGGCTTGCCGAACTGCATCAAGGAAAATTTACTACCCGCAGGAATCGACTGAATTACGCGATCCAGACTACCAAACTGTTCTACTAGATCGGAAGGAACTATGCCCTCAATTGTCTTACCATCGGGAGAAGCTTGAAGGAATAGGAAAATAGGTACGGGGCTTTTGGCTTCTTCAGTCTTTTTGTCATTACTGGGGCTAATACAAGCATTTAAACCAATCGCAATTCCTAAAGTTATACATAATAGGCATAGGGAACGATAAATTTTGGCTCTGAATTGTCTAAATGGCATAATATGCGAGCAGTCTAGGAGTAGCTTTCTCAAAAATCTAAGTATATGCAAAGCAGATGAGTAATACCAAGTTGAAAAATGGCTACGCCATTTTGGGAATCTCAAAACCTTACTGGGTTTGGTTTTCAACTCCCGAAAGTGTAGCCACACTTTTGGAAATTGGTATAATACCAAGTTAAAAAATGGCTACGCCATTTTTTAACTTAAAAACCCTTCTAGGTTGAGTTTTTAATTCATAAAAGTGTTGTCACACCTTCGTGAATTGGTATTAGGTGGTTATATTTTATTTGGATTCCATAACTTCTGCTAAGCGTTCGACCGCCAAGGTCAGACGTTCTTGAGGATCGGGTTTTGCTTCCGCGACAGCTTCCTCACGTTTCTCCTTGCGCTTCATTGCCTCAAACGAACGAATGATCGAAAAGATGACAAGGGCAATGACGATAAAATTAATCACCGAAGCAAGAAATACACCATATTTAATACCATTGATCTGCAATTTTGCGAGGTCTTCAACACTAGCTGCTTTTAGAGCGGGATTGAGCAGCAGGGGCGTAATGATATCTTCGATTAAAGAAGTGACAATTTTGCCGAATGCACCGCCAATGACCACGGCAACAGCCAAATCAATCACATTACCTTTCATGATAAATGTTTGGAAGTCTTTGATAAAACCTCCTGCTGCCCGTTTGCCATTCTGTAAAGCCATGAATAATTCTCCTTAAACTGTGTTTTTAGCTTTTTTGCCTTTATACCAATTCCCATAAATGGCAACGCCATTTTGGGAATCTCAAAACCTTACTGGGGTTGGTGTTTAATTCCCAAAAGTGTTGTCACACTTTCGTGAATCGCTATTATGGAATAATTGCGAGATCGATCGCTGTCACAATTCGTTGAGAGTTACTATAGATTGTTTTGCCGATAATAAGTAGCTGGTCATAATTAAAAAAACAGAACTCAAACCAATAGCGCACGCGCAGCGTGCGCTATTGGTTTGAGGGTTTTATATTTAATTGCGCCCCAGCCATAATTTGGGGTTTACAAATCGCGATCGCGATCATGCAAACGCGATCGCGATTCTGCTCGTTCATCCTCTGTTTTTATCTTTTGTTTTTAACGAAGGCAAGGAAATCGGTTGATGTCGGTATAGCCGATACATCAGATACATACAGAACAGAAAATAGCCCGAACTAATACTTGCCTTGATTAACTCGGTGGTAACTTGTAAGGACTCCCCCTCCGTGGGTATGCCTCCCATCGCACCATAGGCGATCGCCCAAGTCAGCATCATGGCGATCGCCACTTGACTGACATCGCGCACTTTACGGCTACTACGCTGCTTTATCAAAGCGATCGTGGCAGGAATTAAACCAAATACGGGCATTAAACACAAAAACATTTCAATGCGCTCTTTAGGGGCATCTCGCGAAATATTTTCTGGAGTTTCAATTCGGCGATCGCGTTGAGAATAACGACTCATAACTTGACCTATGCTTCCTTTAAAATTTTGGAGCTATCCACATAGACTCATGAAAAATAGACTCATGAAAAATAGACTCATGAAAAATTCATGGCAATCCAAGGACTGTTAATAAACTCATCGGTTCCATATAATTGCCATTAGCATAAGTCAAAATTTATGACTTATATAGCTGCCACCAGTTTTGTTAGGACAAAAATAAAACCCAAAATAGTGTTGCCGCGCTCCGCACGGCAACACTATTTTGGGCTTTATAAGTAGCTAGGCATAATTAAAAACCAAAACCAGAGAGCGTACCGCCCGCGTAGCGGGCGGTACGCTCTTCTAGGTTTTAAGTTTACTTATGCCTAGCCTACTTACCTTGATCCAGTTGACGGCAGCTTAGCAATGCTTTGGCGAGCCATATTGTTTATTGATCTATTTGTCTATTTGAAGGAAAAATAACTGTAATGGATACAGCAACAATTCAAAATGTTCTGTCAACTAATTTAAACCTGCTCACGGGTGCAGCATTTAAGGTGATTGCGGCGATCGTTCTTTGGTTTATCGGTCGCAAACTTATCGATATTTCAACGGGTATTACATCCCATACCCTTAAAAAACAACGCATCGATCCAACTCTGATCGGTTATCTGGTTTCCAGTCTCACAGTTTTACTAAATATCATTTTAGTTGTCGCTATTCTTGGCTACTTTGGTGTTGAGACCACATCTTTTGCCGCACTTTTAGCGGCGGCTGGAGTAGCGATCGGTGCGGCATGGAGCGGTTTACTCGCTAACTTTGCCGCAGGTGCTTTTTTGATTGTTTTACGCCCATTCCAAGTTGGTGATTTTATCTCGGCAGGGGGGATTACGGGCACTGTGGTGGAAATAGGGCTGTTTGTGACAACCATTGACACCCCCGATAATGTCCGTACTTTTGTCGGTAACAACAAACTCTTCTCCGACAATATTCAAAACTTTTCCACTAATGCCTATCGCCGCGTTGATATCCATGCCCAGCTCGATCATTCCGTTAATCATGGTGAGGCAATCCGCGTTCTCAGGGAAAGGATTAGCAATATCCCCAATGTAATTAGTAACCCCGCTCCTCAACTGGAAATTCTTGAGTTCACGGCTCTCGGACCTGTCCTAGCCGTTCGTCCTTTCTGCAATAACACACACTATTGGCAAGTTTACTTTGATACCAATCGAGTTATTCGTGAAAGTTTTAGTGAGTCGGGCTTCCCCGTTCCTCAGCAACATTTTCAAATTCGCCAATCCTAGCCAATGCCAATTCCCAAAATGGCGTTGCCATTTTGGGAATCTCAAAACCTTATTGGGTTTGGTTTTTATAGCTGCCGCCAGTTTTGTTAGGACAAAATCAAAAACCGAAAGAGAGTTGCCGCGCTCCGCGCGGCAACTCTCTTTCGGTTTTTATGTCCTGATCCAGTTAGCGGCAGCTATAATTCACGAAAATGTGACAACACTTTAGCGAATTGGTATAACGTTATACCAAATTCCTCCTAAAAGAAGAAACCCTCGCAATGCGAGGGTTTCTTCTTTTAAGCAGTTACTAATTCAGGTCGTTTGCTATTGCGAATGTCATTAATTGCCTTAGCATAGTCTGGAGCATTGAATACTGCGGAGCCAGCCACAATCGCGTTAGCACCAGCTTCTAGAACTTGCCAAGTGTTATTTGCCTTCAGACCGCCATCTACTTCAATCCAAGGATCGAGTCCGCGATCGTCACACATTTGACGCAACTTCGCGATCTTAGGAATTACATTAGGAATAAAGCTCTGACCGCCAAAGCCAGGATTAACGCTCATGATCAGTACCAAGTCGCAGAGATCGAGCACATACTCAATGAAACTCAAAGGGGTTGAAGGGTTGAGAGATACACCAGCGAGTTTACCGAGTTCTTTAATTTGCGAAAGATTGCGGTGCAGGTGAGGGCAAGCGGTGTGCTCGGCGTGGACGGTGATGATATCAGCACCAGCTTTAGCGAAGTCAGCTACATATCTTTCAGGCTCGGCGATCATCAAATGCACATCAAGAATCTTAGTGGTGACGGGGCGGATTGCCGAAACAACCAATGGTCCAATCGTAATATTGGGGACAAAGCGACCATCCATCACATCAACGTGAATCCAGTCTGCACCCGCCGCATCAACTGCACGAATGTCGTCACCTAAACGGCTAAAGTCAGCAGACAGGATCGAGGGGGAAATAACTGTGGACTTTTTAGGCATATGATTTACGGTGGGCTTAGCTTAACAAGTGTCTAAAAAACAGCAGATAAAGGTAATTTTAACTACAGTCTTATCTTAATTATTAATTAAATTTAGCAGCTTTGAACGTAAAAAACATAATTGTCGCGCTTTTCAATGTCATAAGTTTTAGATGATTCTTGCTCTTTCTAAAGGCTTCCTAAAGGCTTTCTAAAGACTTCCTAAAGACTTCCAGAGGAAGAGTGGCGGTGCGAAGCACCGCCACTGAGCATAATTAATGCTAAAGCTCAAAATGGCTAAGCCATTTTGAGCTTTGAAAACCCTTATACCAATTCCCAAAAGTGTAGCAACACTTTTGGGAATTGAAAACCAAACCCAGTAAGGGTTTTAAAATCACAAAATGGCGTAGCCATTTTGTGATTTGGTATTACTAGGTTTGGTTTTTAATTCACGAAATTGTTGCAACAATTTCGTGAATTGGTATAAAACCCCAAGCCCTATAGCGCACGCGCAGCGTGCGCTATAGGGCTTGGGGTTTTATATTTAATTGCGTAGCTACTTAGTGGTGAATTACAAATAAGCCGATTGCATAGGTAATAAATCCCAGAAAAATACAACTTGGCAAAGTTAATCCCCAAGCTAGTAACAATTTTTTGACCGTATCTATCTGCAAACCCGCCCGATTTGCTACCATCGTTCCTGCAATGCCTGAAGAAAGAATATGGGTCGTACTAACGGGTAGCCCAAAGTAATTTGCCGTGGCGATCGCCGTCATGGTGACCATTTCGGAAGTTGCGCCTTGGGCATAGTTAAGATGTTCTGTACCAATTTTTTCGCCTACGGTGACGACAACTCTTTGCCAGCCGATCATCGTGCCTAGTCCGAGCGCGATCGCGATCGCGACCTTCACCCAGTAGGGGATAAACTTGAGAATGCGATCTAACTGATTTTTAAAGTCAATGATTACATCTTGATTTGGGAGATTTGCCAATTTTGTGGGTGTTTCTAGTTTGCCAATTTTGCCGATCGCCATTGACATTAAATAAAGATCGTTTCTAACTTGGCGGCGATCGCCGATAGCAATGTCTCGTAAATTATCACTTTGGCTCAAATACTCATTAACGCTCTGACTTTCGGAGATGAGCGATCGCCAGATATTTTCATTTAATTGTCCTTCAGGCTGTAAAAATTTTGTAAGTTCGGCTCGACTAGTAGCAATCAATTCGTCCGAGGATGCCTCTATGATCGTCCCACTAATTTGTGACTCGAAGATGGGGATGACTGAGTTAGATGTCGCCACTAATCTGGCGATCGCTTGTGGACTTGTATCGAGGTTCAAAGCGAAGAGGCTTGGCAAAAAGACGATTAAGATCAGCATCATTAAGCCCACTCCTTTCTGACCATCATTAGAGCCATGGGCAAAGCTTACTCCTGTGCAGGTCAAGACGAGCACAGCTCTAATCCATAGGGGAGGCTCCTTTTCGCTGGGCGGGCTATAGAGATCCTCCCGTTGAAAGAGCGCTTTACTAATTAGAAATAGAATTACTGCACCACAAAATCCTAACAATGGCGAAACTAGTAACGAAACCAACACTTCCAGCATTTTGCTTGCATTGATGCCATCCCACCAATTTCTTTCTAGGGATAGTAATGAATGGGCGATCGCGATCCCCGTAATGGCTCCGATCAAGCTATGGGTACTTGATACGGGCAGTCCTAAATACCAAGTTCCCAAATTCCAAATAATTGCCGAAATTAATAGGGCTAGAACCATGACTAGACTGGAATCAGAAGCATCGTTAACCATTAAGTCCGCAGGCAGGAGGGAAACGATCGCAAAGGCAACGGTTCCACTAGAGGTGAGTACTCCTAATAGATTCCAAATTCCCGACCAGACGACGGCATAAACTGGTTTGAGGGTATTGGTATAAATCACGGTCGCGACGGCATTGGCGGTGTCATGAAATCCATTCACAAACTCAAAGCCAAGAACCAAAGCGATGGCTAAACCTAAGAATAAATATTCCATAAAAAATATCAATCCAACTTCAGCGCCACAGCGGGCTAAATTTTGCCATTAATCATCTTTTGTGCCGAGAGAGCGCCACCAGCGACTAAGCGGAAAGTAAATCGCTGGAGACCATAAGCTGCTCAAAATTGCCGAACTAAGGGCAATTCTCTGTTGCAAAGACCAGACATTATCGATCCCCGCGCCCATAAAGGTCAGTTGGACAGCGTGCATTGTTTCGACGATCACTGCCATCCCAAACACGATCAAAGCGATCGAAATAAAATCTTCTTGGATATAGCGCTGCTTTTGTAACAGTGATGTTAATCCCCCAGCGATCGCTAGTCCCAAGGTATGGGTTGGGGAAATATTTAGATCGGTAACCGTGGTCATCCCATCCTGAACCATACCTAAGGCTATACCCGTCATCACCGTTAAAAACACGGGACGGTTAACACTCCATGCAACTAGCCAAATCAGCAACCAATTGGGAGCAATTCCCATCAGGGTCATGCCGGGCATTCTGGTATACATGGCGAGAATACATGCCAGCAAAGAACCAATGGTGACAATCCCATTTAAAAACTTCTTGGATATAGAGGTTTTGCGATCGAGCATGGGTAAGGATTTAGGCAAGCTAAAACAAATATAGACGGTGAAAAGCAACGCCTATATTTGTGAGTTTATATTTTTTCTTGAAATGGGTAGACTTTTACGTAGTCGAGTAGTCCTAATGGAGTAGAAAATTCGACGATCGCTTCGGGAGAGGGTTGTTTATCTAGATTGATCGATTTAATCCGACCGACGGGAATACTTTCAGGAAATAATGTCGTGAACTGCGAAGTAGTGACAATATCGCCGACCTTAACATCAGGATCGCGCTCGAAAAACTCCAAAATAGCCGTATTTTGGCTCTGCCCCTTGAGCATTCCACTAAAGCGACTGCGGCTGACGACAACCCCAACTTGGCTATTAGGGTCGCTGACTAAGAGAATTTGGCTACTATTGGGAGAAACATGGGTTACCCGTCCGACCAATCCACCAGGAGCGACAACTACAGAATTAGGCTTGATGCCATCATTACTGCCTTTACCGATTAAAACTTGATTCCACCATGAATCAGCCCCACGACCGATGACTGTAGCCCAAATACCAGTATCCGTAGGACTGACCTTGACCTTTAGGATTTCTTTCATCCGTTGGTTTTGGGACTCTAGCTCAGTTAGGCGATAGCGCAGTTCGCGAACCTGCGCATCTTGTAAGAGTTCTTGCTTAGATACCGTTGCTTGAAAGGGACGACTGAGAAACTGGTAGGTTTCCATGATTGCTACCCCTTGTGTTTGGCGGATAACCCAAGCCACACCTATGCCAACGGTAACAACAGCAGTTTGAAAACTATAGCGTTGCCACCAACTACGGATTGACTCCATGAAAAATTTTACCTATAAACTTTTCAAGCGACTAGTAAGTACACGACCAAGATTTTTGTAATCTTCCAGTACCCGACCAGCACCAATCACCACGCAATCTAAAGGTGCGGGAGCAATATGTGTAACAATTCCTGTCTCGTGGCTGATCAAAGTATCAATTCCATTCAGCATTGCGCCACCACCTGCCAGCATAATACCGCGATCGATGATATCGGCAGCTAATTCAGGAGGAGTACGCTCAAGGGTGCGTTTTACTGCTTCGATGATTACCGAGAGCGGTTCGCTCATACTTTCGCGGATTTCCGAAGACTTGACGGTCACGGTACGAGGTAGACCAGATAATAGGTGTAGCCCTCTGACCTCCATCGAAGTTTCTTCTTTGATCGGATAGGCTGAACCAATTTTGATTTTGATTTCTTCAGAAGTCCGCTCCCCAACAACAAGGTTATGCACGGTCTTCATATACTTCATGATGGCTTCGCTGAGTTCGTCGCCAGCAACCCGCACTGACTCGCTCAAAACGATACCTTGCAAACTCATAACTGCGACTTCAGTTGTACCACCACCAATATCGATGATCATATTGCCAGTTGCTTCGGTTACAGGGAGCCCTGCACCGATCGCTGCTGCGATTGGCTCATCGATTGGGTAGACTTCACTAGCGCCAGCACGACGGGCGGCATCCATTACAGCACGCCATTCTACCCCCGTTACCCCACTTGGTATACCGATCGCAATACGAGGATTAAAAACGCCTTTTTTAACTTTCTGAATGAACGAACGCAGCATTAACTCAGCAGAGTCAAAGTCCGCAATTACACCATCCTTAAGGGGACGCACCGCAATGATGTCACCTGGTGTGCGACCGATCATCTTATTGGCTTCGTTTCCAACTGCGTAGGCAGTCTTATCTCGTTGATCGATCGCGACAACGGAGGGCTCTTGCAAAACAATACCTTCCCCAGACACATAAATAAGTGTGTTGGCGGTACCGAGGTCAATGCCTATGTCTTTCGTGAAATGGCGTAATAAACCCACAGTCAACTCTTCCAGTGGTCAAACTAGCTATATTAATTTAACATTTTATTACGATTGTTGTCACTTAGTCTAGTCTTCTTAACTATTCCGAAAAAATTAAGCGGCTAAATATGATTACTTCCTTCTCAGTGAAGAATTAGACGTTGCGGCGCTTCGCGCCGAAAAAATTAAGCGGCTAAATATGATTACTCCCTTCTCAGTGCAGAATTAGAGGTTGCGGCGCTTCGCACCGCAACGCTAATTATTGGTTTTTGATGTCTATTTCTTTGGCGGTAAGGGAGTAGATATAGAATCCCCAAAGCCGAGGCGCACTCTTTGCGGGGCAAACACCAGTCAAAGAAACGCTATATTATGATGAATATTCAGTAAAACTTTGTAATAACTAACGATTATCCAATGAGTGATTGGCTAGAACATACCGTCCAAACCGAAGTCGCTATTCCCGTGGAATACGCTTGGTCGTTGTGGTCAGACTTACAGGCTATGCCCCGTTGGATGAAGTGGATTGATTCTGTGATTGTTACGGACGATCCTGAGGTTTCAGCTTGGAAGCTTGGTACAAATGGTTTGACCTTTACTTGGAAGTCTCGCATTTTGAAACAAATTCCCAATCAAATAATTCAATGGGAGTCAATTGGTGGTTTGCCCAATCGAGGTGCTGTGAGGTTTTATGGTCGTCCTAATAACCTAACCATTGTGAAGTTGAGTATTGCCTACGCGATTCCCGCGATCGGTCAACTGATGGATAATTTATTTTTGGGACAAGTAGTCGAATCTACTTTGCAAGCAGATTTAGATAGATTCAAGATTTACGCTCAAGAAGACTTTACTAATTCAAGATCTGCATAATTAACGTCAGTTCGGGTTAAGCTGTCAAATTTTCACAGCTCAAAGTAAAACCCTTGCTTAGCAAGGGTTTTACTCTTTTTTGAGAAAGGGTTTGCTCCGCAAACCCTTTCTCAAAAAACGTTTCAAATTATCCCGAACTCACGTTATACCAAATCACAAAATGGCTACGCCATTTTGTGATTTAAAAACCCTTACTGGGTTTAGTTTTCAATTCACAAAAGTGTTGTCACACTTTCGTGAATTGGTATTAATTAATCCTTAAAGCCCAAAAGCCTGTGGTATAAGCCACAGGCTTTTCAATATTCTAGTTAAGAATGGTCTGAGCTTAGCTCAGACCATTCTTAACTAGAATATTGAGCGTTGACCTTCAGGGCTAACCCCAATAATAGTAAGCTGGCAGTCTAGAACAGAAAATCCATATTTATCGGCAACTTTTTTACTAATCGTGAGGATTTGATCGTTTTTGAATTCAATGACGCGATTAGTTTTTACGCAGACTAGATGGTGATGGTGATGAGGTTTTGGTTGATTGATTTCGTAATGTTTATGATCTTCGGTGAGTTCTAATTCTCGCAAAATCCCCATCCGCGCCATCATCTTGACTGTCCGATAAATTGTTGAAAGACTAATATTTTCACCTTGGATTTTGAGACGTTCGTAGAGATCTTCAGCACTGAGATGCTCTCCTTCAGGGAGGGTCTGAAATGTGCTCAAAATCACCTCACGTTGGGGTGTCATGCGACAACCTTTTGAGTTGAGTTCAGCCTTTAGGGATTCAGGTGAATAGGTGGTCTCCGCAGAAGTCATGGCATTATCAATAACGATAGCTTCTTGAGAATAGCATATAGTGCAAATGGTCTCAGCGTTGTTCGACTTTTTGTGTTATGTTTAGCAACCTATGTCACCTCACCTATGTCACTTCATAGTTATTAATTATGTTAACGTTGCCGCGCGCGATTATTCATCGTAAAAAAGTTGATGCGGTGCAGCGTTTTCATCCTTGGATTTTTTCGGGGGCGATCGCCAAAATGTCGGGCGAAGTCCGTGATGGTGACTTGGTAGAAGCTTACAGCGAGGATGGTAAATTTTTAGCGATCGGGCTGTGGGGGATGGGGAGCATTGCGATCAAAGTGCTATCGTTTCAACCAGTCGAATCGATGCGACAATTGTTAAAGGAGAACTTAAAGCAAGCATTTACCCTCAGGCAACAGTTGGGTTTAATTGATAACTTAGAAACTAATTGTTATCGCTTGGTGAGTTCTGAAGGGGATAGTCTGGCTGGCTTAATTATTGATATTTACGGCGATACAGCCGTTTTACAGTGCCATTCGTTGGGGACATATCGCTATCGTCAGGATATTGCCGAAATATTGATGGAGATCTATGGCGATCGCCTGAAAGCAGTTTACGACAAAAGTGCGGCGACCCTTTCGCGCAAATCGCAGGCGCAATCGCAGGATGGGCTATTAATTGGTGAAAAATCCCTTGATAATGCCGAAGTCTTAGAATACGGACATCGCTTTATTGTGGATTGGGAGAGGGGACAGAAAACAGGATTTTTCTTGGATCAAAGGGAAAATCGATGGTTATTTGGCAAGTATGCAACGGGGAAAAAGGTCTTAAATACCTTTTGTTATTCGGGTGGATTCTCGGTATATGCCGTTGCCTCAGGGGCGCGAGAAGTGCATTCGATCGATAGTTCGGTCAAAGCTATGGAATGGACGGATCGCAATATTGCTGCCAATTTCGATGCTGAGCGTCAGTCCAGACATACTTCTTTTACAGGGGATGTATTTGACTTTCTAAAACAATGCGATCGCGATTATGAAGCGATCGTGCTCGATCCGCCTGCCTTTGCCAAAAGTCTATCGGCGCGGCATTCCGCGATGCAAGCCTACAAACGCTTGAATGCACAGGCTCTCTCTAATCTAAAAAGTGGTGGTTTATTATTTACTTTTTCCTGTTCGCAGGTGGTGAATGTAGAGAATTTTACGGGAGCAGTTACGGCCGCAGCGATCGAGTCTGGTCGCACCATTCGCGTTTTGCATCATCTGACCCATCCTGCCGATCATCCGACGAGCATTTTTCATCCTGAAGGAGCTTATCTTAAGGGTTTAGTTTTAAGCGTTCAGTAGCTACTCCCTTCCCAGTGAAGAATTAGATGTTGCGGCGCTTCGCGCCGCAATGCTAATTCTTGTTTTTGTATGTGAAGCCTCTCACAACTCATTATAAAAACCTAAAACCTGCGGCGCACGCACAGCGTGCGCCGCAGGTTTTAGCTCTGGATTTTAATTATGTTGTGGTACTTATGTCTGCTGTCAATTGTCATAACAAAACTTTAAAAATAGGGGATGTATTGAGCTAGAGCGATATTCTTGAGGCTTTAGTTAAAGCTTAACTATTAATTGCTGTTTTTTGTATATAAATGCACTTAATATACGGGAGAGGATAATTCCTTAATTGTTAAGTTAAAGGTGCAATATGCGAGACTTTACTTATTTCCTGTTGGCTCAAACAACGGCGAAAAGTTCTGGCATTGAGGATCTACTCAAGCCCGATGGATTAGTATTTCAACTGGTTTTTGCGATCGCCATTTTAGTTGGTGGTTGGGTAATTGCGATATTTTTCTCCTCCATGACCGAAGGTTTACTAAAACGTACAGATATTGATAATAAACTGGCGAATTGGTTAACAGGTTCTCGTAGTAATAGTTTGCCAATTGAAAAATGGGCAGGCACTACAGTTTTTTGGATTATTATTCTTTTTACTTTAGTCGGATTTTTTCAATATCTCCGATTAGATGCTGTGGCAACTCCCCTAAATAGTTTGCTGGCGCAAATTGCTGCATTTCTGCCAAAACTTGGTGGAGCCGCAATTTTGGCTGGGATTGCATGGGTTTTGGCTACTATTTGTAAAGCGATCGTTGCCCGCTTTTTGCGATCGGCTCAGATCGATAATAAAGTCAATGAGAGCGTTGGGGACTCTACCACTGAGGCAATGCCTCTAAGTGAGACGTTATCTTCTGCACTATATTGGTTCATTCTGTTACTGTTTTTACCCCTAGTGCTTGACACATTAGGCTTAGTACAAGCACTTCAGCCTTTACAAAATCTGGTTAATCAGATTTTAAGCGCTCTTCCCAAAATCCTGAAAGCAGCGATGATTGGTGGGATTGGTTGGTTAATTGCTCAAGCTGTGAAACGAATTGTTACTAACCTGCTAGCTACTAGTGGAGCGGATCGCTTTCTGCAACGCTGGACTCCCAATCAAACGGAGTATACGCTTTCGCAAGTAGTTGGGAATTTTATCTATGTATTAATTCTAATTCCCACAGCAATCTCAACCTTAGAGGCGTTAGAAGTTGGCGCGATTTCTCGTCCAGCGACGGCAATGCTCGATCAAGTTTTGCGCTTCTTACCTCAAGTCTTTGTGGCAAGTGTAATTCTTACGGTTGCCTATTTCCTCGGACAATTTGCCAGAGATATTATTTCGGGAATTCTCGCAGGCTTAGGTTTTAACAATATTTTGCAATGGTTGGGATTTCCTGCGCTCGCTTCCTCTTCACCCGTCGATACAGCGATCGGTGAAGATCATGAATCTACCGCTACGCCAACCTCGCTCCCTTCCCAAACTCCTTCGCAAATCGTTGGCATCATTGTATTCTTGGCGATCATGTTAGTAGCGATCGCTACGGCTACTGATGTTTTACAGATTAATGCACTGACGCGAATTGTATTTGGAGTCTTGCTAGTGGCAGGGCAAGTACTAAGCGGGGTCGTTATTTTTGCGATCGGGCTATACCTTGCCAATCTTGCCTTTAACTTAATTTCTAGTACTGGTGGCAGACAATCAAGAATCCTCGGTCATGCTGCGCGGATTTCGATAGTGGCGCTGATTACCGCGATGGCTCTAAAACAGATGGGTATAGCTAGTAATATTGTCGATCTCGCCTTTGGTTTATTGACTGGT
This sequence comes from Pseudanabaena sp. UWO310, assembly GCF_006861605.1. Taxonomy (NCBI): domain Bacteria; kingdom Bacillati; phylum Cyanobacteriota; class Cyanophyceae; order Pseudanabaenales; family Pseudanabaenaceae; genus Pseudanabaena; species Pseudanabaena sp. UWO310. The sequence continues at coordinate 48,750 of NZ_SELU01000035.1, forward strand.
GCGATTGCCGTAGCGATCGCGGTTGCCTTTGGACTTGGCGGTAAAGATATCGCTTCACAACAGTTACGTGAATGGTTAGATTCTTTCAAGCGTAACGATTAAGAGTTATATGCAAATTATGGCAATAAAGAGATTCTCTTAGCGAATCTCTTTTTATAGCTTGGAATCCCTTAAAGATGATTTCCTATCTAAACGAATCTTGATAACGTCAGTTCGGGTTAATCTGGCAAATTTTAAAAGCCCAAAAATAAAAGCCTTGCTACGCAAGGCTTTTATTTTTGGGCTGTGAGAAAGTGTGACAACACTTTTGTGAATTAAAAACCAAACCCAGTAAGGTTTTGAGGTTTCCAAAATGGCAACGCCATTTTGGAAATCGGTATAAATCTAAACAAACATAGAGCCAGCACTGTATATTCCAGAAGCGATCGCCTTATTAACTAGGGAATTTGCCCCGATTAAGGTTTGGGATGGAATATGCGCATCTTTCCCAATGGAAGCATATTCGCCAATATAACAAGGAGCCTCTAAAACAGCCCCCTCATCTACCTTGGCTGTTTTAGCGATCCAAATTCCTTTATGGATTTGCTCAGCGCGATCGCCAAAATCAAAGGGAACATTCTCTTGTAAAACATCCACTTGTGCTTGGTAATACTTTTCTGGAGTTCCCATATCCATCCAATATCCATCCCAAACAAATCCCATCATCTTCAATCCATTTTCTAGGACATTAGGGAAGACTTTCCGTTCAAAGCTTAAGGGCTCTCCTACGGGATAACTATCAAAAATCTTTGGTTCTAAAACGTAGGTTCCCGCATTAATGGTATTAATGCCTTGGGCGAGAAATTGTAAAGCTTGGTCGGCATTGGGTTTTTCGCGAAAGGCTTGGACTTGATTTTGCGCGTTAATTTCTACTAAGCCAAAAGGAGTGATATCGGGAACTCTCGTTAAGGTTAGAGTTGCATCGGCTGAAGTTTCTTGGTGAAACTTTATTAGGGCTATTAAGTCTAAATTAGTGAGGACATCCGCATTGAATACAATCAATGATTCCCCCGTGAAATATGGCTCTGCAAGCTTAATTGCCCCTGCGGTATCGAGGGGAGTTGACTCTTCGATATAGCGGATTTTGACTCCAAAGCGATCGCCATCACCAAAATAATCGATGACTTGTCGCGATTGATACTGCACGTTGAGCAAAATGTCGCACACATTAGCTTCACGACAACGATTAACCATCCATTCTAAAAAAGGGCGATCGATCAGAGGTAGCATCGGCTTAGGACATCCATAGGTCAAGGGTCTGAGGCGCGTTCCTTTCCCACCAGCAATAATTACAGCTTGCATAGAGTTGTTGACTTGCGGTATATGTTGTTTGTTGAGCATTATAGAAGTACGGAGTGGTGTGTGAGCAATAGACCGATTACCGCATCCAAAATTCGGTCAGCCGATCCCACCAATCGTGCTGATTTGCCAGTTATTTCCTCAGAATCAAAGCAAATCTCAAAGCCAGCCGTGCCCAAAAATAAGCAAAAACGCATACCCTTCGCTAAAATTGGGTTTTCCCTGTCTTTATTACTATCCATCGGTGCGGGGACTTTACTGGGTCGGGTTATTCCGATTAATGCCATAGATTGGGGCGGTTTATTGTCTGGAAGAAAGCCTGAAGAGGTGTTAATGGAGAGCTTGGGGCGCAAATTAGAACGTCCCTATCAAATTTTGGTCTTGGGAGTAGATCGCGTTCTCGAAGCACCGCTTGGTTCGCCTGAATCCTTTAACGGTCGAAGCGATAGCATGTTGCTGATTCGGTTTGATCCAAACACCCGTTCGGTGGATATTCTGTCAATTCCTCGCGATACACAGGTACCAATTCCGGGGTATGGTGTGACGAAAATCAATGCCGCTAATGTTTACGGTGGTGCAGCGCTTGCCCAAGAAATCGTTTCTGAAAAGCTCAATGACGTGGAAATCGATCGCTATGTCAGGTTAGATACCTCTGGGCTATCGGCTCTAGTCGATGCCCTTGGTGGAATTGAAGTCAATGTCCCTAAGCGGATGAAGTACGTCGATAAAACTCAAAAGTTAAACATCAATCTCTATCCAGGGGTACAAACTCTCAACGGCGAACAGGCTGAGGGTTATGCCAGATTCCGTCATGATGAAGATGGAGACCTTGGCAGGATTCAACGGCAGCAGATCGTGTTGAAGGCCCTAAAAGCCAAAATCGCTCATCCTTCAATCGTTATTCATCTGCCCGACCTGATTAACATCATGAAGAAGCATGTGGACTCTAATCTCAGTTTTGACGAGATGATGGCGATTTCCACTTTTAGTCTTACGGTTAAACCCGATCGCATTAAAGCTAACAGTTTAAAGGGTAGACCTAGCGAACCCAATGAGTTTCGCTATAGTTATTGGATTGTGAACTCTGATGATGTGGAGATGGCGATCGCAGGTAAATTCAAAACTAATGAAAACAACACAACTAAATAGAATTGCTAGCATAGCTATTGCTCCTCGCGATCGGACAAAATCAAACCCCAAGAGGAGAAGGTTAGCGCTTCGCGCTAACCTTCTCCTCTTGGGGTTTACGGCTTAAGTAACTCTTTTGTTGCTACTCCCTTCCCAGTAAAGAATTAGACGTTGCGGCGCGAAGCGCCGCAACGTCTAATTCTTGGTTTTTAATGTCTAATTTTATAGCGGGAAGGGAGTAGCACAAAAAAATCAGAAAGAAGCAGCATTAAGTGCTGCTTCTTTCTGATTTTTTTGTTTATTAGGACGGGCCAGGAGGGATTCGAACCCCCGACACCGTGGTCCGTAGCCACGTGCTCTAGTCCACTGAGCTACAAGCCCTTAACTCGCGAATCTTATAATAACATACTTTGCAGTATTGACAAGCAAAAAAATTATTTTTTTGTCTGCGTCCGTGAAAACCCTACGGAACAATGCTTTAGCCTTGCTATGGGGGATGAGACTAATGAATATCGAAGCCGCTTCTTTTGCTTTAGGGGTTCTAAATCCAAGCTAAAGTAGAGATGGCAATGTTCTTAAGTTGATTTCTGTGCAAGAAGATTTTCGGTTAATTGTGGATTTAGTAACTGTTCTTGCGGCAGCCTCCTTTGGTGGATTACTAGCGGCGGCCCTGCGATTACCAGTTTTATTGGGTTACATCTTTGGTGGCATTATCGTTGGCCCAACGGGTTTAGGGCTGATCAAAGAATTGATTCAGGTGGAGACCCTCGCCCAGTTTGGTGTTGCCTTCTTGTTATTTGCGCTCGGAGTGGAGTTTTCCCTGAAGCAATTAAACAAGGTGAGAGCGATCGCCCTTGGGGGCGGTACATTACAGATTTTGCTCACAATCGCCTTAACTACAGTCCTATCGGTATTCGTGGGATGGGTCGATACCCCCGTTCAAGGTGTTTTTCTGGGCGGGATCCTGTCGCTATCGTCTACGGCGGTAGTGCTCAGAAGTTTGATGGAAACCAATGAAACCGAGTCTGCACAGGGACAGGTAACTTTGGGGATGTTAATCATTCAAGATTTGGCTCTGGGTTTGATGTTGGCGGTGCTACCTGCCTTAGATCATCCTGAAACGGTTGGTGTCGAAGTGGTAAAGGCTTTGTCCGTAACTGCTTTATTTGCTGGTGGAGCGATCGCCGCAGGCATTTGGTTGATCCCGCCCTTTTTACGCTGGGTTGCGAGTACCGAGAGCCGCGAATTATTTTTATTAAGTGTGATCGTGCTTTGTTTGGGGATTGCCCTTTTGACCGAACATTTAGGCTTGTCGATTGAAATGGGAGCCTTTGTGGCGGGTTTGATGATCTCGGAGGTGGAATATGCCGATCAGGCTCTCACCTACGTGGAGCCGCTGCGCGATGTATTTGCTACATTGTTTTTTGCGGCGATCGGGATGCTGATCGATCCCTTGTTTTTAATTCAAAACTGGGAGTTAATCCTCAGCCTTGTGGCGATCGTGATGATCGGCAAATTTCTAATCGTGGTTCCCTTGGTGAGCTTTTTTCGCTATCCCCTGCGAGTTGCCATCTTTGCGGGACTGGGGCTAGCCCAGATTGGTGAATTTTCCTTTGTGTTAGCCAGTGAGGGGCAGAAGTTAGGTTTAGTTTCGCGGCGGGTCTATTTGCTGATTTTAGGAACAACGGCTGTAACGCTGATGGTTACCCCTTTCTTGCTCAAGGCGACACCGCAGATCCTATTGCTATTAGAAAAAGTCCCATTTCTCAAAACTTGGATGAACAAGTTGGATATGCCACAGGAAATTTCTGTGAATGCCGTACTCAAGGATCATGTGGTGGTCTGTGGCTACGGAAGGATCGGACAGGGCATTGTGACCTTACTGCAATCGAAGGGCTATTCCGTATTGGTGATTGAGGAAGCGGAATCTAAGGTACAGATTTTAAGAGCGCAAAATATCCCTTACCTGTATGGTAACTGCGCTAGCCCTTTGGTACTAGAAAAAGCGGAAATCGACCATGCGCGATCGATGCTCATTGCTATTTCCGACCCGATCGCCACTAGACTGGCGGTGCAGCGAGCTGTGGGGATGTCACCCGCGATAGATATCGTGGCAAGAGCAGATAAAGATGCTGATATCGATACGCTCTATCAACTTGGGGCAAAGGAGGTAGTCCATCCGACCTTTGAGGCTAGTTTAGAGTTGTCAACGCACCTGTTGATCTGTCTAGGTGAAAAGTCACAGGATATTCAATCAGAAATTAATGCTGTACGACGCAGCCGCTATGCGAATTTCCGTCCTGAGATTGCCTGTGTATTGCCAGTGATCCCACCTCTATTGCCGCCTAGCAGCGATCTGGTTGAGATTGATGGCAAGGCTTAGTAAGAACGTGGTTATGATCGTCAAATTTCGTCAAATCTTTCATTTTTCACTAGTCGGAGCGCTAGCGGTTTCCTTGGTTGCTTGCCAAGGATCGAATCTTGGGAATTCCTTAGAAAATGCGATCGCTCCTGCTAGTTCGCCCTCATCGGATGTGGGCTCCGAGCAGAAGGCGCTAGAGCCGACTACAAGTCCAACGCCCGAACCCAAGCCCAGTCCTGTCAAGACTGCGGGCAATTCAGATGCTATTACCGAGCCACCTTCCCAAGACATCACAAACAAGCCTGATCGCGGCTCTGTTCCTCTGACGGCTGCTTCGGCAATGCGAATGTCCCAGATTGCCTTGTCAGGATTAATCACACCAAAAAACGAACAAAATTCTCTCAAGTCGATATTTTATATAGGTTTTGGCAATCCTTCCCCTAAAAGTGGAGAATTTAGTGATCTTGAAACCTTGCCCTCCTCCCTGAGGGATTGGATTAAGGATTTAAATAAACTAGGAACGATTACTCCTAAAGTCGATCGGGAATTTCGCCCCAATACATTAATTTCCCGTAGAGAATATGCCCGATGGCTAATACAAACCAATAATCGCCTCTATAAAAATCAGCCCAGTCGCCAAATTCGGTTTGCGCAACCATCGGATCTGGCGAGTTTTCCCGATATTCCCAGCAGTCATCCAGACTTTACGATCATCCAAGGGCTAGCTAATGCGGGGCTGATTGGCGGTACTGGCGATCGCTTTCGCCCCAACGATCCCCTATTACGGGAAGAACTAGTACAATGGAAAATTCCCCTCGATCTCAGGCAACCTCTCCCTAATGCCACATTAGAGAATGTCAGCCAAGCTTGGGGATTTAAGGATAGCGATCGTATTAGTGAAAATGCCTTGAGTGCAATTTTCGCCGATGCGCAACTGCGAGATATTTCTAATATTCGGCGTAGTTTCGGCTTTACCACATTATTGCAACCTCAAAAGCCCGTAACCCGTGCGGAAGCTGCTGCCTCACTCTGGTATTTTGGCACAGCTACCGATGGTATCTCCGTTGCGAAATCTTTAGAATCGGAACGATAGATCTTGATTTAATTAACCAATTTATTGTATTTATAGCTCTGGTTATTTGGGCGATCGCGATCGCAGCAGCAAAAAACAATTTAGTTTCATAATGGGAACTGCTGCTACATAATTAAAGTCGTTATCAAAGTCTTTGAAGTATCGAAATTTCTGGAAATAAAGGAAAAACTCCCTATGAAAAAACTACTAATATTTGCCCTTGCCAGCAGTTCATTTTTGATTTCTGATCTGTCTCATGCGGCTCAGCCCCAGAACGCATCCTATCCCTCGAACGAAGTCTCAGTCACTAACAAGGATCTGATTGTTGATAAGACTAAAGGAACTGCCACTAAGAGTCCAAACACTATTAAATACGATGCATTTATGAAAGCTGGCTATGCAGCCTATAACAAAAAAGATTACAAAACAGCCTTGAGCAATTTTAAAAGTGCTTTAGAGCTGCGCCCCAACAATGTCTATGCAGTTAAAGCAATTCAAAATACCGAGAAACGCTTGGCTGGAAAATAAGTGTTGATTTTTCGGGGTTGATTTTTCGGGGTTGATTTTTCGGAGTTGATTTTTTGGGAATTTTCAAATTATACCAAAGCTAAAAATGGCTACGCCATTTTTAGCTTTAAAAACCCTTACTGGGTTTGGTTTTTAATTCACAAAAGTGTTGTCACTCTTTCGTGAATTGGTATTAGAGAGTTTACATTACAACCCCTTTAATTTTCCTTACAACTTTAAGCATATGGCTCACTAATAGTAATACCAATTCCCAAAATGGCAACGCCATTTGGTAATGCTAAAAAGGAAAAGATTTAAATAGGTAAGGATGGGCGACGCGAAGCGTCGCCCATCCTTACC
>NZ_SELU01000036.1:0-55138 GCF_006861605.1 Pseudanabaena sp. UWO310
CTCTGGTGCAGGCTTCAAGTCTTCCTTTTTCTTCTGGTGTCATTTGCTTGGACGGGTTAATTTGTTACTATTTTACAGCTCTTTTCCCTTAAGTATTTATACTTAGTGCCTAATTGGGATGCTCCCATTGGCGATCGCTTGTTGGTTGTCATATTTGTAAAGGCGATCGCTTAAGTCTCAAGATTTATATTGGCGATCGCTTTTTAGTAATAATTAAGGCGATCGCTTCTTGGTTGTTATGCTTGTAAAAGCTAATACTAGTATTTAACAAGATCTGTCTGTAAATCTTTCCCAATCAATATTTTTATCGATCTATATTAGTCCTCCAATTGTAATACCTCAGTAATGGCACGTTACGCTAAAGCTAACGCATACTACTGGACTTTTACCAAACTTAAGGTTGATTATGTCAAAAGAATACATATTTTCTCATACACTTAGCGACAAGCTAGGATACCTTAGTCCAATTGCCATATCTAGTTGTGGTCAATTACTTGCAGTTGGTTGCTCTGATGGATTTGCTAGGGTTATAAATGTCGCAACATCAAAAATTATTATAGAAGTCTCGCCTTCTAATTTCTCAGCGCCACTTTTGGAAGTTATGCTCACTCCTAATGGCAAGACTTTTGTTACATCTCACGACAACATTAGAATTTGGGATGTTACCACAGGAGTAAAAGTAAAAGAATTTAAGATTCCGCGATCTGTTATTACTCATCTTGGAGTGAGTCATGATAGCAAATATCTTATTGGAGAAGGTGGTGGATACAAAGAGGTTATGATAATTTGGGATTTAATAAAGAAGAAGAAAATCTTCCAATCTGGCTATGGGTCTGGAGTTAAGCATCCTGTGATTTTACCTAATTTTACAAAAATTATTACAAGACGTTGGCAAAATCAGTGCTTGCAAATATTAGATTTTGTCACTGGAGAAAGACAAGTTACTTTTCCTGATAGCTTTGCCGCAGGAATTATTTCTGTAGACAATAATGCTGAATTCCTTGTTGCAGGTTGTACTGCTTCAATTAGAGTCTGGAATTTATCAACGGGAGAACAAATTCGAGTAATCCATAAAGCTCCTTTTACCGATCTTGTTATAGTTACTCCAAATGGTGCAACCATTCTGAGTAAAGGCTATCATGGGAAAGTAATTATTTGGGATATAAAAACAGGAGACAGATTATGTGAACTTCAAAATCATACTGGTGAATTACGCAACATTGTTACAAGTCAAGATGGTTCAACTATCATCACATCTTTTACCGATGGAATTGTTCAAGTATGGAAACAGAAAATCTCTTCAACAATTAATTGAGCAGATATTAACATAGAAAGAGTTCATGAAATGAAGCGCACCAAATAAATCTATTTGAAATACATCCTATTATTCCAGAGATCTCCATCCAAATAAGCCAGCTATTCTCTCAAACTAGTGAGCAATCCTCTGAACTATCGATTAAGTCACCTCAAGCATCCTTGAAATGATAAAATTCCGCAATGATCGACAACATCTGTAAATTCTTAGCGGAAACCTTCCCCACCGACTTTGCCAGTTGGCTGTTAGGGGAACCCATAGTAGTGTAGGATGCATTCATGAAATGAAATGCACTAAATAAATCTGCTTGGAATCTATCCTAATTACTCCAGAGATATTCATACAAGTAGGTACTAGTTATCTAAAGCGCGATCGACATATTTGCGCTTTTTTTGTTAGCATGAAATAGGCATTTCAGAATCTATCTCCCATTAGCCGACCATTATTGAAGTAGGGTAATGGAGGACTATAATAAAAAAATTATGGAAAATAGTATATATCTACAAACTTTTAAAGATAAGTTTGCTAACGAAAGCAAAATATTAATCCAATCAGGATTAATATTTGAGGAGGATGACATGGATTTATTCCCATGCAGTAAAGATGAAGTCCTTGAGCTTGAAAAAACACTCGGATTCTTTTTGCCTCTAGCGTATAAAGAGTTTCTCCTTTGGGGAGGACATCAATCTGCTTGGTTTCTTGTAGGTGAAGATTGTTTTTTTAAAAATATTCTCGACAACCAAGAGTTAGCTCTTGAACTATTGGAAGAGAACAAATTCCCTAAAGAGCTACCAAAAGATGCTTTTATATTCACTTCACACCACGGGTATGAGTTCGATTTTTTTGAGGTTTCTCAAGGAGACAATCCACCCATATATTGTTACTCAGAGAGTTCCAATGAATCTTTCTTCAAATTAATATATCCTAGCTTTACAGATTATCTTATTGAGATTCTTGAACTTTCGGTAAAATCAATCAGATCCTACGGTGGTTCTCCCTTTATGAAAAATATCATACTATCCCCTGACGAAGAATTTAATGTCTTTGATGAAATAAAGTAGCGTAGGGTGCGTTTATGAAATGCAACACACCAAATAAATCTACTTGGAATCTATCCTAATTACTCCAGAAAGATTTTGAAACTGTCTAAAGTATTGAGTTGAGTAACTAGAATAAGATCTCTTCAGACAACTTCTTATTCATTGACTCTGGAACAATTAAATTATCAGCCATTTCTTTTTTTACTTGCTTTCTAACTTCTAGAGGACTTAATGAAAACAGATAATTAAATATATCCAATCCCCCCCAGATGGCAGCGCACATTAATGCACATTTCCCATCTGCTCTAACAACATTAATATCCGCACCTTTCTCAACTAAGAATTTTACAATATTGAGGTTACCGCTAAGAATAGCGCTTATTAAAAAAGTGAATCCATCTTCTAGTTCGTAATTAAGATCTATACCTGCATCAATAAAAGCTGACATTATATCTATTCTTAATATTCTTATTGCATCTTGAAATGGGGTACTTCCTACTCCACAATACATATCTACACCTGCATCTAGTAGGATTTTTACAATTTCAATATTGCCAACCTCAACAGCATGTTCTAGGGGAGTTTTAGCCCAATCACCTATATGGTGTATATCTACACCACTTTCAATAAGTATTTCAACTTCTCGAATTTGTCCAGTATGTATCGCATTATGAATTGTTGACATTTTTAAAACCCAAATTTAACGTGAGTTTGACGGAGTAATAGCGTAGGATACGCTCATGAAATGACCCGCAGCAAATAAATCTACTTGGAGTCTATCCTAATTACTCCAGAGATGTTCATACAGGTATAGGAATGATGCTCGCAATCTGCTCTAAGAGCTTTTGAACTAAGGCTTGAGTCGTTCTCAATTGCCTATGAGGATGATAAAATTCCGCAATGATCGACAACATTTGTAAATTCTTAGCAGAAACCTTCCCCACCGACTTTGCCAGTTGGCTATTAGGGGAGCCCATTGCCTTTACCAAACTCGAACCGTCGGAACTATCCGTCCAACCAATTCGGGCAGATTCAGTTATATTTCTGAAATCATTAAGAATGATACTCCATATAGAGTTTCAGACCGATCCAAACAAAAATATCCCCTTCCGCATGACCGATTACCTATTGAGATTGCATCGTCAATTTCCAGACAGGGACATCTATCAAGTTGTGATTTATCTCACACCCAGCGAATCAAACCTTGTTTACAAAACCACATTTAACCTTGGCGGACTAAGCCATCAATTTAACGTCATCAGGCTTTGGGAACAACCCACAGAAATATTTCAGCAATACCAAGGACTACTACCCTTTGCCACCCTCTCACAAACCGATAACCCCGAAGAAACCTTAAGACAAGTTGCTCAGCAAATCGAACAAATTAGCGATAAACAAGTACAGGGCAACATCGCCGCATCGACCGCTATAATATCAGGTATAGCCCTGAATAAAGAAATCATCCAAAGACTTTTAAGGAGCGAAATCATGAAAGAATCAGTAATTTATCAAGAAATATTGCTAGAAGGTGAAGCAAAAGGTTTAGCCAAGGGCAAAGCTGAAACTGCACGACAAATCGCTATAAACATGATTCGCTCCAACATTTCTGTGGATTTAGTTGCCCAATTCACAGGACTAAGCCTCAAAGAAGTCCAAAAGCTTCAAAAATTTTCAGCAAAAAAAGCTCAACTACCAAAGTCAGCTAAAACAAAGCGATCGCCTAAACCATAATCATTGTTAATCAAGGATTTATCAATGCCAAAGGACTTCAACTATCCTGTTCAATACCAACGCGCTTGGCTATGATAAATGGCAAAATTTAATTATTACGATCGCATTGCTCAGAACTACGACCAAATGCTCTGGTTAACAGAATCAGTTACTACAGAGATCGCCGATTTTATGGTGAATTTAGTTGAGTCAAATCCTGACACTTCTTTTTTGGAAGTAGGAGTTGGTACTGGCGTGAATGTTTTACCACTGTCAAGCGTGGCTATGCGGTGACAGGAATTAATGTTTCTCAAGAAATGCTCAATCAGTTTCGTCAAAAATTGCCAGAAGTGCAATCACATCTAAAATGGTAGGGAGTGTTGGCTTTGCGACACCAGTTCCCTGAATCCCACCTTTAGATCCCGATTTTCTTCCTAAATAAAAATAGACTCTAACTCTCTTACATAATCTACAACTATAGTATTTTGATGCTAATCACCGAATTTTCCTCGTTATTTAAGACAAATCCTTTGGTTTTTACTTTATTCTTTCTTGTTCTAGGATTCACGCTGTTTGTTCCACTTTTTTTGCACCTTTACAGAACGGTGAATTTTATTATTCCAAGTGAGGTTCTCTCTTTCCCATTCACAGTTTGCGAAGAAGAGGAGCTTCAACAAATTCAGAACAAGGTGAAAGATTTTATGGAATCTTTATTAGAGAATAATCAGACTAATGAACTTACATTAAGTGAATATGAGTTAAATTCTTTGGCTGATAAAGGTCAAGGCTTTAAAGCTATGGCTCCTAAAAGCAAAACATATAGACACTATACCTTAGAAAGCAATTCCATCACTCTGAAAGATTTAACTTACCCTGATCCTACGCTATATAAGGGATATATGATTACGATCAATTCAATTAAAATCTCAATAGAAGATGGAGAACTGAATGGATCTTTAACTCGTATTTCTCAGAACGACAGGAAAATCTTTTTTGGAATAAGTGAGAAATGGAATGGTTCGCGGATATTTCGTGACATTTTTTATACCAACGGATTAGATGAGATTGATAAAATTGTCAGCAAACTTGAAAGTATTCAAATAGAAGAAAAGTGTATTAGATTTATCCCCAAACGGCTTGCTCCACAATCGCCAGAATAAAGGTTAGGTGCGTTACATTAATTAAGGAACACAACCCAACCTACAAGATCGGCGATCGCACTATTGAGTTTCTTTACATTACAATCCTATGGATGCTGTTGGCGCATATCTGAAGAGATCTTTGAACAGGCGATCGCTGAATTGGAAATTTTTTGCATCGAGCGCTATGGTTCCCTAGATCTAGAACAATCGTCCACTGCTAAGTTTGAAATATGGGTGTACAGAAGACTTTAACTTCACCTTCAAGGATAAGATACAGTGCTTTGCCTTTAGCAATACTCCCATGTGTTGTCTAATTGATAATGATAATAGAGTTTTCGGAATAATTCATTAGCAATATCAAATCGATACAAAATATCTTTTTTATTCAAATAAATCTTTGTTATTCAGGAGACATCATCACAGAAAAGTTATATGTAATAATCATTACATCAAATCTACGGTAATTCGACAAACAAACCGTAGTATATTTGCATAACATTTACCATACGCTAAAAATCTTCTATGACTGCTTTACACCTTTATTTCGCCAAAGCTTCTACCTTTGCTCAGCGCACTCGCGTAGTTCTCTTAGAAAAAGGTATCGAATTCACCTCAACTGACGTTGATTTCCAGAATAAATCCGCCGAATTCCTCAAGGTTTCTCGCTATGGTAAAGTCCCTGCTATTGTCCATAACGGATTTGAGATTTATGAATCGGCAATCATCAATGAATATTTAGAAGAAGTATTCCCCGAACCTGCTCTATTACCTAAAGATGCTGGTCAAAAGGCGATCGCGAGAATTTGGATTGACTATGCAAATTCTCGCTTTGCCCCTGCCTTTGTGAAGCTATTGCGCGGTAAAACCGTAGAAGAGCAAGAGCAAGGACGGAGAGAATTTATTGAAGCCTTACTGTACATTGAGCAAGAAGGTTTTGGTAAATTCTCAGGGGATGGAGATTACTTCTTTGGTGAGCAGTTGAGCTTAGTTGATATCAGCTTCTATCCTTGGTTTGAGCGTTTACCAGTCATCGAACATTTCCGCAAATTTGAACTTCCCGCCGAAACTCCTCGAATTCAAAAATGGTGGACAGCTCTCCGCGATCGCGAATCAATCAAAGCAGTTGCTAATTCCCAAGAGTTCTATTTAGAGCGTTTTGCAAAAGCTCTTGGTGAACCTGCTCCTGCTGCCAAGTAATACCAATTTCCAAAATGGCAACGCCATTTTGGAAATCTCAAAACTTTACTGGGGTTGTTTTTTAATTCACTGAAGTGTTGGCTCATTTCAGTGAATTGGTATAAAAAAGAGAAAGGAAAAATGAGTTTAGAATTACATCTCACTGGTAAAACGGCGATCGTTACTGGCGGTAGTGCAGGTATCGGATTAGCGACGGCAAAGGGACTATTTAAAGAAGGTGTGAATGTGGCGATCGCCGCCCGTAATCCCGAAAAGTTAGACAAAGCGGTTCAGGAAATTAGCGCACTTTCTGATGCTGGCAATAAAGTCATTGCGATCGCTGCTGACATCAGCCTAGCCGAAGGTGTGGATAAAGTCGTTGCCACTACGCTCGAAACCTTTGGGCAAATCGATATCTTGATTAACAATGCAGGTTCTGCAAAGGCAGGAAATTTGCTAGACATTGGTGATGATGTCTTTCTAGATGCATGGAATCTCAAATTACTGGGATATATCCGCCTTGTGAGAGCCGTGATTCCCGATCAGATTAAGCGCCGTGATGGTCGGATCGTCAATATCATCGGCGGAGCAGGTCGGACGGCTCGTCCAAATTTTCTTCCTGGTGGCACAACTAATGCGGCTTTGCTCAACTTCACCCGTGGCATTTCTAAGGAACTAGCTCAGCATAATATCCGCATCAATGCCATCTCCCCCGGATTAACGGAAACCGATCGTGCCAAGGATCTCGCGGAACAGCACGCCAAACTCGCTAATATTTCCGTTGAAGAATATCGAGCGCAAGCTGTGAAGTCAATTCCTTTAGGTCGCATCGCCCAACCAGAGGATATTGCGAACTTAGCTTTATTCCTAGTATCAGATTTAGCTGCTTCGATTACAGGTACAGAAATTCTAGTTGATGGTGGACAAACATCAGGAGTTTAGTCATCGAGCCAAAAAGTAGGGAACTGCTCCACTTCCTTACTTTTTATACCAATTTCCAGAAGTGTAGTCACACTTCTGGAAATTAAAAAAACTTGCTGGTTGATCTTTTCTAAAATCCATGTTAGCTTAAACCTCATAAGCCAATCGACTTACCGTAGTTTTATTAAAAGACCCATTATTTACAAGGGTTTTGGGCTGACAGTAATTAGATTAGTTTTTTAATTTCTTTCAAACTAGATAGATTGTTCTATTTAAATATCACTTAAAATTTATGACTGAAACATTAACTATCACTCAAAACGCCCTACGCCCAGTCAGCAAAACGGGATTAGAAAATTTGGCAGCAAATGCTAAAGCGAACCCAAATGTCATTAAATCGATCAAGGTTAAAACCGTTTGTGAAGGTCAATTTCGCAATTTAACCTATGTGCGCGACTTGCCCGAACATGTAATCGATGAACCACCTAGTTTACTTGGTCAAGATACTGCCCCTAATCCATCAGAAGCAGTTCTAGCCGCGCTAGGATCTTGTTTGTCAGTGGGAATTCATGCCAATGCGATCGTGCGGGGAATTACTCTCACCAAATTGGAATTGGAACTCGAAGGCGATATTAATATCACGGGAGTTTGGGGCATTGGCGATCTTAGCGAAAAGCGCTTGGGATTCACCGATATCCGCGCCAAGGTGATTCTGGAAGGGAATGCCAGTCGTGCTGAATTAGAAGATTTGGTTGCCCATTCTAATCTCTGGTCGCCAGTTGCCAACACACTCCGTAATCCCGTCAATCTTGATGTAGCTCTAGCTGAATAGAACTTACTATTAAGAACTTGCAGCCAAGAACTTGCTGTCGATCGCCATATTTCATCCCAAATTCTTCTCCAAATATTTGACCTATGCAGGCTACTTTACCGCTAGCGTTTGAAAAGGTTTCCAGTCCACCCAGCTTTTCCGAAAACATAGCCCCCAGTCCTTTGCTTACGGAACTGCAAGCAATCATCACCCAAGAACTTGCTCCATTGGTACAGCGTATCGATCAAGAAGGATTATATCCTCGCGAGTTTATGCACCATGTCGGCGCGTTGCAAGGATTTGGGCAGGCTGTTTCGACCAAGTTTGGAGGAACAGGGCATGGATTGAAATCAGCAATTCAAGTCATCGAGGCTATTTCCGCAGAATGCCTCTGTACAGGATTTATGGCTTGGTGTCAGATTGCCTGTACTTGGTATATGCAAAACAGCAATAATTCCTATTTGCAGACTCAAATTCTACCGAAAGTAGCGAAGGGAGAAATATTGGGTGGTACAGGGCTATCCAATCCGATGAAGCACTTTGCAGATATTGAGAAAATTGCCCTGACAGCAGAACGAAAATCGGGTGGTTATGTTCTCAATGGGCTATTGCCTTGGGTTTCTAATATTGGCTCTGGGCATCCCTTTGGCATTGCCGCGAAGTTAGCCAATCGCGATGATTATTTAATGGCGATCGCCTCCGATCAATTTGCAGGATTAACCCTGCGGCAGAATGCCCACTTCATTGCTTTAGAAGGCAGTGGTACATTTAGCTGTCATTTCCACGATGTGTTTATTCCCGATGAATGGATTTTGGCAGCACCTTGTGAAGAATATGTAAATAGAATTCGCCCAGCCTTTATTTTGACACAAGTAGGTATGGGCTTAGGTTTAATCGCTGACTGCATCAATACCATTGAGCGCTATCAATCGCGATTAGGTCATGTGAATGTTTTTCTCGACGATCAAGCCGAGGATCTTGCTGCCAAATTAGCGATCGCTCGTCGTCAGACCTATGCTTTAGCAGATGAACTAAGTCAGCCCGATGTCCAGATTACCCCTGATTTATTAAGAGAAGTCATCAAGCTCAGAATCGCAGGTTCAGAATTATCCCTCAAAGCGGCTAATGCTGCCATGCTCCATGCGGGAGCGAGGGCATATCTGCATGGTTCGCGTCCTGCGAGACGATTACGGGAAGCTTATTTTGTGGCGATTGTCACCCCTGCAATTAAACAACTCAAAAAGATGTTGCATCGTTTGGAGCAGGGAAATTTACAAGTTGCTGGCAAATTGCTGGAGATGCCCTATGAGTAATGCTTTTACCGCATCATTAAGTAATGGAACATTGAGTAATGGAAATTTAACAGGTTCCGATCTGCCGCTTCTCTCAGTACAAAATTTGCATAAGCAATATCAGACGCGGCGCGGCTCCTTAACTGCTTTTGCTGATATTAGCTTAAATGTGGGATTGGGTGAGGTGGTCTGTTTACTGGGAGCCAGTGGTTGCGGCAAGTCATCTCTGCTAGCAGCGATCGCAGGTTTACAGCCAGCCGATCGCGGTGAAATTTACTTGCAAGGTGATCGCTTAAATAGCAGCCATCCGCAAGTGGGCATAGTTTTCCAAGATCCTTGTCTCCTGCCTTGGTTGAATGTGGCTCAGAATATTGCCTTTGGGCTAAAGCTGAAGCAGATGCCAAAAATGACGAAACCTGAGCTAAGGAACCGTATTTCCGAAGCGATCGCTCAAGTTGGTTTGCAAGGTTTTGAGCGGAGCTATCCCCATCAACTTTCAGGCGGGATGGCGCAGCGGGTTTCCTTAGCCAGAACCCTCGCCCGTCGTCCTCAATTATTGCTGCTCGATGAACCCTTCAGCGCCCTTGATGCGATTACCCGCCTCGATATGCAGAATTTGCTGCTATCCATCATTTCTCAACAACAAACAACGGTGCTAATGGTCACCCATGATATTGATGAAGCGCTTTTAGTAGGCGATCGCGTGTTATTGATGGCGCGTCACCAGATCCATCGGGAATGGTCGATTATTCAACCAAAGCCCCGTGTGCAGCAAGCGCATCTTCTTTCAGAAATTCGCTTCGAGATTTTAGAATCCCTATCCACAGTAATGGGTAGTCCATATTTGTAACTTTCATAGGAGATTTAACGATGACTTGGAATAACATTTGCGATTGCTGCGGTATGAGTCGGCGCGACTTCTTGAAACTGACAGGTTTATTCTCTACTTCCTTAGGTGTCACCCTAGCCACCAGTGGCTGTCAGTCTAACCCCACTCCCACCGCTTCCACACCCACTTCTAGCAAAGTTTCTGCTAGTCCTGTCAGTGCTAGCGGAAGCGATCAACCCGTCAAGATTGGCTATTTACCAATTACCGATGCTTCGCCTTTACTGATTGCCCATGCGCGTAAACTCTATGAAGCCGAAGGTTTAACGGTCGAGCAACCTCGCCTCTTCCGTTCTTGGGCGCAAGTAGTGGAAGCATTTCTCGCCCGTCAGGTGAATGTGATTCATGTGTTATCACCAATTCCCATATCCCTCCGTTATGGACGTAAATTCCCCACCAAAGTCGTAGCTTGGAATCATACCAATGGTTCGGCGCTAACCGTCTTACCAGAAATCGAAACCGTCAAGAATTTAGGTGGACGTACTATCGCCGTTCCCTTTTGGTATTCTATTCATAACGTGGTATTGCAACAGATACTCAAAAAGGAAGGATTGAAAATTACTCGCAAAGCACAGGATGCGGCGATCGCTGAAGATGAAGTAAATCTCGTAGTACTGCCGCCTTCGGATATGGTATCGGCTCTAGCGAATAAGTCCATTGGCGGCTATATCGTCGCTGAGCCATTTAATGCTGCTGCCGAAAATCTCAAGACTGGTAAAATCCTGCGATTTACGGGGGATGTATGGCAAGATCATGCTTGCTGCGTAGTGGCTTTTCATGAAGAGGACACGACCCAAAAGAAAGAATGGTCGCAAAAAGTAGTCAATGCAATCGTCAAAGCACAACTCTGGATTCGGGATAATCGTGAAGAAACCGCCCAGATTTTATCGAAGGAAGGAACTGGTAAATATACGCCCCATCCATTGCCCGCGCTCAAGCGTACCCTTACCTACTACGACAAAGAAGTCTATGGCAAACAAGGCGCAATTAAACATCCCGATTGGCAGAACAGTCGCATCGATTTCCAGCCCTATCCCTTCCCATCCTATACGGAAGAATTAGTACGCTTGTTAAAGGATACGCAAGTGGAAGGAGATATCGCCTTTTTGCAAAACCTCGATCCCAAGGAAGTTGCCAAGGAATTAGTCGATGATTCCTTCGTCAAAAATGTGCTGCAACAGGTCGGCGGCTTAAAAGCCTTCGGTTTAAAGGAAGATTTCTCGCGTTTAGAAACTATTTCTATTTAGAAACTATTTACTATTTAAGAATTTCTTTCAGTTTTCAAAAGCCCTAAGAGATCCCCCCCAGCCCCCCTTGTAAAGGCGGGGAGAATTTTCTTCTTCCCCCTTTACAAGGGGGATTGAGGGGGATCTAGATAATCTCTGCAAGGTTCCTAGATTCTCCTCCTTTTTTCTACCTATGACATCCACAATTCAACTTACAAAACCTGCATTGCGGGTTAAATTACCCTTGCCGCTCTTGGGTTTAGCGATCGCCTCCTTAGTCTGGTGGCTATGGACAACTCCCCTTTGGCATAGCGATCCGACCCTCGCTGATTTCTCCCCCGAACGCACCTTTGCCGCTTTAGTCCAGTTATTCAGCAAAGGAACAATCATTCCCCATATTCTTACCAGTCTGCGGCGAGTATTTGTGGGCTTAGCTGTAGCGATCGCTGTTGGCGTACCGTTAGGAATCTTAGTGGGTGTGTCCCGTCCCTTAGAAGAAACCACTTCCGCCCTATTCCAATTCATTCGGATGATCTCGCCATTGTCTTGGATGCCTGTAGCGGTGATGGTTTTAGGCATTGGCGATCTGCCTGTATATTTCCTGCTATCGATCGCGGCGGTATGGCCTTTAGTTTTAAATGCTTCCGCAGGTGTACTTGCCGTCAATCAGCGCTGGTTGCTCCTGTCTCAAAGTCTCTGTGCGACAAGATGGGAAACCCTGACACAGATCATTATTCCTGCAATTATCCCCCATTTGTTAACAGGAGTACGTTTAGCGATCGGGATTATCTGGCTGGTGCTGGTTCCTGCCGAAATGCTAGGAGTGAGTGCAGGTTTGGGCTATTACATTCTTGATACTCGTGATCGCCTATCCTATTCCGAACTAGTTGCTGTGATCTTAATTATTGGACTGATTGGCTATGCCCTAGATAGTGTGCTACGGTTTGCTTATCAACAATGGACTCATCGCAACTAAAATATCTACTAATTTAATAGACAAGGGGCTTAAGCCCCTTGTCTATTGCTAGCCACTTAAATCTATAGAAAAATCTTGTATTTTATGGTGAATCTAAAACGTACCCGTGAAGATGTTCTTTATAACGTAATTGATTTAGTTCACCGTCAAGGTTTTCACTCCACAGGATTAAAAGAATTACTCTCTAGTAGCGGCGTTTCATCGGGAAGTTTTTATAATTACTTTCACTCGAAAGATGAATTAGGTCACGCCCTGATTGACTTTAAGTGGCATAAACTCAAAGCATTACTATTTGGAACTCCACAGCCCAATGCGATCGCCCAGCTTTTTGCCATGATTGACCAACTCGAAAAAATCCATCAAGCGGAACAACCCTGTGCAGGTTGTTTTCTCGGTAATCTAATCGTGGAATTAGTGGAGCATGATTCGAGCTTTCGTCCCCATTTAATCGAAGTATTTGATGAATGGCAGCAGGAAATTGCGCGATTACTCCATGCGGGTAGCTCGCAGCTTAAAACAAAAGTTGATCCTGATCGCTTAGCGCAACAATTACTCAGTGCGATCGAGGGAGCATTACTGCTTGGGCGTTTATATAATAATCCTGAACGTTTACAGCATTGTCTTGATGGCTGCCGCGATCTATTAACAGCATCCCTCCGATAATGATTTTGTGAAATGATTTTGTGAAAATCCATGATTATCAAAGCTGTTTCTTATCTATCACCAAATCTATTTTGGTATTACCAAGCGATTACCGAGGCTATTTTCCGCAACTGTGGTCTGAAAATCGAATTAATGGAAGCAACAACCGATCCACTGGATGACCAATTACTACAGCATGATCACTGGGATCTCATGTTTATCTGCGGATTGCCCCTAATCCGCCATAATCGCATAGCAGTAAAACCATTGCAGTTATTAGCTGCGCCTGTCATGTTAGGCGATCGCTATGAAAATCAGCCCATTTACTTCGCAGATATCGTTGTGAATGCAGCTAGTAATTTTAAGCGGTTTGAGGATTTGGCAGGAACGAGATTTTGTTATAACGATCGCGGTTCTAATAGTGGATATAATCTGTTGCGTTATCGCTTATTATCACACTCACATCACCAAGAAACAGCCTATTTTAGCGATGTTCAGCAATCTGGTTCCCATCAGCGATCGCTTCAGTGGATTGTGTCAGGATTAGCGGACTGTGCCGCTATTGATAGCGTGGTAATGGAGGCAGAATTACGCCAATTCCCAGAATTAGCCAAATCCTTGCGAGTTATTGAATCAATGCGATCGCCCATGCCTCCGATCGCTGTATCATCGCGCTTGGCTCCCAGTTTAATCGAACAGATGCAAAATACTTTATTCAATCCCGATCCAGATTTGCAAGCAGCCATGACAATGGCTCAAGTAAAGCGCTATGCAAAAGTAACAGCACAGGATTATGAACCTATTGCTGTTACTTTTGATGCAGCTATGCAGTTGGGCTATGAGGCGATCGCTTGAGAATGGTGATAGCGCGAGTAGCGATCCTGCTGGATCAAGGCTTCGCGATGAGCATCCTCATAAATCTGCACAAATAACTTTCTTTGTGTATTACTACCGCCCACCTCATGCAAGCGATGGAGAAGGGGCTTTAATTCTTTGGTAGTTTTTTTCCAGTCATAGAGCGCATAGGCAATGAGTCCCCTAGCCGCAGGTAGAGCCACTTCTTGCCAAGTCGTTTGTAAATAGGGTTGAACTCTATGGGCATAGGCTTCCATGCTAAAGAGCATTTCTCTCGCAAAGTCCAGACGATTAGCACGGGCTAGGGCATAGATATAGTGCAAATCTTGAAATGGAAGTGCATGTTCATGGAGGCGATCGCGTAAATAAGGAGCAATTTGTTGCCAACGCTCACCAACATCAATTCCTAATAGTTCTAAACGCAGCAATAGGGAAATTGCTCCTACTTGATCCTTAGGAGTCGATTTACGCGCCTTACCCCAAATATGATGATCATAAATGGATAGAACCCGATTAATCTCGCCTCGTGATAGATAGAAGAGTGCAATATGCCACCAATTATGGGTATAAAGCATCGAATTGCAATTTTCCCAAGTATCAGCAAAACTTTCCATCCATTCAATGCCCTCTTGATAACGTCCGCGAGTTTCCATCACATGGGCAACGGCATGTTGAGCCCAAGGATCATGGCGATTGATATCTAGGGCAAATCTGGCAAGGCGTTCTGCTTCGTCAAGGCGATCGCTTTGTTCAAGCCCAAAGGCAAGCATTCCCATTAGATAATGATTGCCCGCATTGGCATTGAGTACGCTACCAGCAATGCAAGTTAAACCCGATTTGTCACCCACATAAAAGTAATGATATTGTCCCTGTTGTACAGCTAACAAATCTTGAGGATAGCGAGTGACTATTTCTTCGCAATAGGCGATCGCCCGATCTATTTTTTTCTGAGCCCATGCTTCCGTTGCTAAAAAATGTAATCTTTCCCGTTCGTTGGCATTGCCAATATTATTTCTAGCCTGTTCTAAATAGGGAATTGCTTGCTGAGCATCACTCGCATTTTCTTGGGTGAGATAATACGCCGCTGCGAAGGTATTTGCCAAAACAGATCGCGAATCTGCGTCCAATGCTGCCAAGATGCTCGACTCAGCTTGATTGCCATAGCATAAACATTGTTCTGTATATTGATTAATTGCAGCGATCGCTATTTCAGAAACAGTGGTTATATCAAGTCCTTGAGCATCTTTAAACATAAGTATTGTCAACCTCTAAGGTTGCAGTCACGATTAAATATATTTACCAAAATAATCTACGGTATTTTGACGTGTTTGCAGTAGATTAAAGTAAGTCAATAATGAAAGTCAAGTAACGTAGAAGACATAAGCAAATTTGCGACAAATTATCACTTATCCCAATTCACTGAATTGAGCCAATAAGTCAGGACATCAAACCCAATAGAGAGTGGCGGCGCGAAGCGCCGCCACTCTCTATTGGGTTTGATGTTTGTCTGAATATAGATATCGCCAAATGTACTGGGACATCAACCCCAAGAATTAATTGGCGGCGCTTCGCGCCGCCAATTAATTCTTGGGGTTTGATTTGTCCTAATTCAAGTGACTGTAGCTATAAAAAACAAACCCAGCAAGGTTTTGAGATGCCCAAAATGGCGTTGCCATTTTGGGCATTGGTAAGTAATTCGGCATCAGTAAACTTAAAACCTAGAAGAGCGTAACGCCCACTTAGCGGACGTTACGCTCTCTGGTTTTGGGTTTTAATTATGCTCAACTGTTTATTACTCTCGGCAACCCGTGAATTTTGTTTGTAATGAATTAGAAAGTATTGTATCGTATTAAATACGGTATCTTGGTAGGGATACCGTATTTAATATTTTAGTTTACTAAATACTCCTTAAACGATCGCCATCCAGCCTTTGCTCCCAGCCTGCATAGCCATATCGTTCACTGCTGTTACCTACCTGCAATTAACTAAATTTATGTGGAATACCCTTGTCACTGACTTTCAAGTTATCTTTGAACGCGATCCTGCGGCTCGTAACTGGTTGGAGGTTTTTCTCTGTTATCCTGGTTGGCACGCCCTAGTTTTTCATCGGATCGCCCATAGCCTCCAACAGATCAAACTTCCCTTCTTACCACGCTTGATCTCTAATCTTGCCCGTCTGTTTACAGGGGTTGAAATTCATCCCAGCGCTCAAATTGGTAGCGGGGTATTTATCGATCATGGCATGGGTGTAGTCATCGGCGAGACGGCAATCATCGGTGATTATGTCACGATTTATCAAGGGGTTACCCTCGGTGGGACAGGAAAAGAAACAGGAAAAAGACATCCCACGCTCGGTCGCGAGATTGTTGTAGGAGCAGGGGCAAAAATCTTAGGAAATATATCCATTGGCGATCGCGTCAATATTGGAGCTGGCTCAATTGTGTTACGAGATGTCCCCGATGACTGCACGGTTGTGGGCATTCCCGCGAGAATCGTACGCCATCGCGGTCAATCTATCAAAGATACGGAACAGCAATCTAATCGCGAACATTTGCCCGATCCTGAAGCAGAGGCAATTAAAGCTTTATTTGAAAGGATTAAGTCCTTAGAAGATGAAATTGATCGGATTAGACATAGCACCGCTGTTTACGAACCTCTAAGTACATCAATGCGCTTATCCGAAGTATCTCATGCCAATTCTCATATTAATCTCCAAGATTTAGAACGACACAACTCTATTTACTCGTCCAACTATCTCATTCAAGAATTCCTTGATGGAGCAGGGATTTAATAGAAATTTCCTGTAAGGTTGATTACTACTGTGGGAGTTGATCATCAACAAAGATAACTCAAAAAAGATAACTAATGTCTCACAGTATACTTACATCCACCTTATCTTTCTTGCTACTGTTAGTTTACAGCGCTTTGTACTCAAACTTGAACCAAGAAATTTTTTGAAAGTGTTGCTTTGCAACACTTTCAAAAAATTTCTTGTCGTTCGTTTGATCGGAAATTGCTGCAAGTTAAGGGCTAATTGCTCCAGTGTGAGGAACAAAAAATTTATATGTCGAAACTGAATAGAATGAATGCGAGAAAATTATTTTTTCTTGCTCCAAAAGTAATTACTGCGAGTTTTGCTGCGTCTACTTTTCTATGTGGTAGTGCCAATGCTGAGACAAAAACTATTGCCATTCAACGCGATCCACTAAGCGATCGCATTGTGTCAGATGCAGATATAGCAAGCGCTACCAGTAATCCTAGCTTAATTGAAAGGGGAGAATTGCACCCCAATGTATTGTCCCAAAATGTCACTTCAGTATCTCAACTTAGCGATGTTCGTTCGACAGATTGGGCTTTTATCGCATTGCAATCTTTAGTAGAACGTTATGGCGTAATCGCGGGCTATCCCGATCGCACTTTTCGCGGTAAGCAAGCCCTTTCCCGCTATGAATTTGCGGCAGGGCTCAACTCGGCTCTAGACAAAATCAATGAAATCATTTCCGCAGGTTTAGCTGATAAGGTAAGTAAAGAAGACCTTGCAACTCTCCAAAAACTTCAAACTGAGTTTGCCGCAGAACTCGCCACGCTGCGGGGTCGCGTTGATGCCCTTGATGCCAAAACAGTCAAGTTAGAAGCACAACAATTCTCTACGACAACTAAGTTACGTGGAGAAGCAATTTTCAGCCTTGCCGCTGCTTCTGATGGTAGCAATGTTCCTGCGGGTAGCGATCGCACCAATACCGTATTCAGCTATCGGGCTCGACTCAATCTCGACACTAGTTTTACGGGCAAAGATTTATTGAGAACTCGCCTGCAAGCTAGTAATACTCAAAACTTGATTGCTCCTGCCTTAGCCAGTGGCAATACTACTCGCCTCTCCTTTGATACGGGTGGTACTACCAATCAGTTCGATCTAAATCGTTTGTATTATCGCTTCCCGATTGGTGATAACTTTACTGCCTATGTTGCGCCAATTGGACAGACAGAGGATATTATCGATCAGCTCAATCCTCTCACCAATGACGGTCAAGGAACAGTTTCACGGTTTGGTCGGCTGAGTCCATTATTGCGAATTGGTAGTGGTGGCAGTGCTAATGCTGATGGCTCGACAGGAAGTGTGGCAGTTTTAGGGTTTGATTGGAAAATCTCACCTCAGGGCAACTTACAAGTTGCCTATTCCGCCAACAATGCTGCCGCCGCTTCAGCAGGTGGTGCGGGTGGTTTGTTTGGGGGATCGACTGTGGCGATCGCTCAATTGGTATGGAAGCCGAGCGAAGCTCTAAAATTAGGAATTGCCTATGCTAATAGCTATCACCAAACCGCTAGCCTCAACTCTGGACTCAATCAGGATTCAATTACTGGTGGCACAATCACTGGTACGAGAGCAAATACGGTTGTTGGTAGTCTTGTTTGGGATATTACCAATAAGATTACTTTCAACACATGGGGTTCTTACGTCTTTGCTGATGCTGTGGGATCTTCTGGGTCGACTACTTTTACAAGCTGGGCGACTGCATTGTCATTCAAAGATGTATTTAATGAAGGCGATCTTGCTGCGATTATTTTCGGTCAACCTCTCTACAAAAATAGTGTAAGCGGCACGGCAACTAAAGGTGTACTTGCGGCTAATGATGCTACTCCTTACCATTTGGAAGCTCTCTATCGTTTCCGCGTTACTAAGAATATTAGTATTACTCCCGCAGTGTATTTTGTATTTAATCCCAACAGTGATAAAACTAATGGTACTGCCACAGTCGGTATAATTCGTACTACCTTCACTTTCTAAGTAATACCAAATCACAAAATGGCGTAGCCATTTTCTGATTTTAAAACCCTTACTGGGTTTGGTTTTCAATTCCCACAAGTGTAGCCACACTTGTGGGAATTGGTATAACGTCAATTCGGGTTAAGCTGGCAAATTTTAAAATCCCAAGAGTAAAAGCCTTGCATAGCAAGGCTTTTACTCTTGGGATTTGAGGAATGGTTTGCTACGCAAACCCTTTCTCAAATCCCACTGCAAATTATCCCGAACTCACGCTAAAACTAGAGAGCGTAACGCTCTCTAGTTTTAAGTTTACTCTTAGCTACTTAGAGTCTCGGAAAAACCCAAGCAGCTTTTTGAAAGTGTTGCTTTGCAACACTTTCAAAAAGCTGCTTGGGTTGGATTTGAGCGCAAAGCGTTGTAAGTTTACTTACGCAATGCGACCACTAAAGCATTAGCAATTTTTGTAAAAACTTGACTGGCTAGAAAATTCCGATCGCTTAAAGTCACAGGCAATCCGCGATCTCCACCTTCACAAATACAGGCATGAATCGGAATTTGTCCTAATAAAGGTGCTTGTAGTTCTGTCGATAATTGCTGACCACCTCCCTTACCAAAAATAAATTGTGAATCCTTTCCATCTTCCGTAAGCAAATAGCTCATATTCTCGACAATTCCCAACACAGGCACGCCCACCTGACGGAACATATGGACACTACGGCGCACATCCGCGATCGCTACCTGTTGCGGTGTCGTCACAAGAATCACGCCACAGATCGGACTTTCTTGCACAATCGTGATTTGAGCATCGCCAGTGCCGGGGGGCAAATCAATCAATAGATAATCTAGCTCCCCCCATTCCACTTGATGAATGAATTGGGTGATGATCTTATGCAAGACTGGTCCCCGCCAAGCAAGGGGATGATCGGGTTCGGCTAATAAACCTACAGACATCACTTTGATGCCATGAGCCTCTAAGGGAATGAAGCGCTGACCATTGGTAGTTTCAATCACTTGAATGTCAGAATGTCCTAATCCCAGCATTTGCGGCACATTTGGCCCATAAACATCGGCATCTAGTAGACCGACCTTTGCCCCTGTAAGGCTGAGGGCTGCTGCGAGGTTGACGGCAACTGTCGATTTACCCACACCGCCTTTACCACTGGAAACAGCTAAGGTTGTGCGAACTTTAGGAATTGTACAGAGTTCAACATAGGTTTTCTTGCACCAGTTTAAATTAGAGAGAGTTGCTATAACTTGCTCTTTTAATTCCAGTTGATGGGAACCGACATAGAGACGTAAATAGACATAATCATCAACGATTCGCAGATTTCGCACCATACCTAAACTTACAATATCATTTTTGAGAATAGGTACGATTATCCGTTTCAATAATTGCGTAACCTCCACTTTACGAAAGTCAGCCAAATCAGTAGACGCAATATTTGCAGAAGTTTCAATCATGAGTTATATGCCTTTAAACGTTGATTGAGAGTACCTGTATGCAACTCAAAAAGATGATTATCGTAGTCGTAAAAATATAGAGAATTACCTTCACCTTCGATACGGCTGCGGCTTTCGCGCATTTCTAAACCTAGAGAATTTATTCGCAACCGATATTTCTCAAAATCGCGATCGCTGATTTTAAAAGCGATATGATTGTAGGTTTTCTCGATTAGTGATTTTCCTTCCATAATTGCAACCCAAATACCATTAATTAGAAAAAACTTTTCTTGGGAAATTGAAAAAGTCTTGTCACCACTGGCATAGACCTCTTCAGCATCAAAAATAGTTGATAAAAAGATGGACATCTTTTCTAAATCGCTAACTATAAAAGTAATGTGACTAATCCCTTCAATCATAAATGTGAACTAGGTTGAGATTTGCGTATCAGCCCCAATTTGCTCAATCTTACTCATAGCGCGTGCCGCCCGAATACTAACTTCGCGATCGGGATCGTCGAGAGCTTGGCGCAGGGCTTGCAATGCATCAGGACTAGCCAGATCGCCAAGGGCGATCGCGGCATCTTTCCGCACATCCGCATATTCATCGGTAAGCGCCTTAACTAGAGCAGGAATCGCGGCTTCACTTTTGTTAGTTTGGTGATCATTCTGGAAAATCTGCTGCAAAGCCTGCGCCGCAAAGCGTCTGACTTGCCAATGCTCATCGGCGATCGCTTCAATGAGTACTGGAATCGCGACACTATCGCCATGAATCGCTAAAGCCTTAGTGGCGTTGCGCCGCACTTGCCAATCGGGATCTTCCCTTAAAGCTTTACTCAAGCTAGGAATGACTTCCTCATCAGCGAGATGTCCCAAGGTCAGGGCCGCTTCACGGCGCACAAAATCAACGGGATCTTGCAGCAGAGGTAAAGCGGTGGGGCTAGTTTTGACTTGATTGAGATAGCGCAAAGTCGTAATCGCGGCTTCCCTCAATTCGGGATGTTCTGATTCCAAAAATGGCAATAAATAGGGTAAAGATTGCGCGTCATGGATCTTGCGTAACAGGATGAGAATATTTCGCTGAAGAGGTCGATTATCTTGGTGTAAAGCATCCAGCAATAATAAGAGTGAATCTTGAGAAACTAGTTCACCTAAAGCCGATAAAGCTACTGCACGAATTTCTTCATCAGGGGAGCCAAGGCTAGGAATTAAGTTAGGAATTACTTTAGGATTAGCAAATTCCCAGAGCGTGGCGATCGCTATTTTTTGGACAGCAGGGCTTTCATCGTTAAGGGCTGTCAGAACCACATCAAGCGCATCTTCATCGCCCAAATGTTGCAAGCTTTTGATCGCAACTAGGCGATCGCTCAGATCGTCAGACTGTAGTAATTCTATCCATTCTTGTAATTCGGGATCGGTTGTAGTCATGGATTTATCTCAATAAAAAGGGAATCTGTACCGTAATCGCACCAGTTGGACATTCTTTTTCGCAAGGCAAGCAGAACCAGCACTCGTCATATTTCATATACGCTTTGCCTGTTTCAGGATTTTTAGCTAAGACATCGAGGGGACAAACTTCAATGCAAGCAACACATTTTTCTAAACACTTCGATTCATCGACAATTACAGGAACATCAATACGTTGTTTAATTAAAGCCATGATTTTTGTTATAGTTTTTTAGAGAGGTTTCCGATTAATTGGATTTTGATCCATGAGCATAGATGAAATAGTTTTCTGTCACGCGCACATCTGCGGTAAACCCCGTATTAACCAGTAGAGTTCGCAGTTCATCTGGTTGATAGAAAATTTTGGCGATCTGGAATTCCCTGCCATCATTAAGTTTGCGAGTTTGATAAATTCCATTTTGGTCATTGACAAGATGATCCTTAGCGCGAGAAGTATAATCATTGCGGGAATCAATGACAAAAATCTGTCCTCCTTTACGAGTGGCAAGATAAACTTTATTTAAAAAGGATTGAAGCAAATCTGGTGGAACGTGGGAAATCCAAAAAGAGAAGAACACTAAATCGTATTCTTGCTCTGGTTCCCATGCGAAAATATCTCGATGTTGATAGGTAACTTTATCTGAATTTAATTTATTCTGATTGATGGCGATCGTTTCCGCAGAAGCATCGATCACCACAATTTTTGTACCAATTTGTAAAAGTTGCTCTGTCCAAATACCTGTCCCAGAAGCCAATTCTAAAACTTGATTGACTTGACCAATTTCCCGTAAAGCTTTCTGAACAATTTCAACTTCAGCAAACCAGCGATCATTAAGTTCCTGTCCGCGATCGTAGCGTCCAATGCGATAAAACCACTCATCATATTCACTGGATCGCGATCGATAGTATTCGATCTGATCGCGAATTAGTTTAGTAGTATCAATTGATATGTTCATTATTTGAATTATAGTGATTTATAAAAATTTATAAAAAGTTAATAATTGTTTGATAGAGAATTGCAGGAGTTTGAATTACTAGCGAATCACAAATATCTAATTATAACTTGATTGCTTATGGAAACATTACTTGTCATAGATTTAAATAAATTTAATCGATAAAATTATTTGTTAATTATCAAGCGTTGCTCGGAGAAACCGATAACCAATATCAAGCTCAGTTAAATTTTTGATTTCACGATATTTTCTCAACCACGCTCCACTATTTAAGTCTTTCTCTAATAAATTTACTCCTTGTACGATTAAATTTTGATCGGATTTTGCAAACGAAGAAATACCAGAACGTACTATGGGATCGAGATACAATTCTGGACGTTTCCAAGCGGCGGCGGCAAACAAATCTAATAAGTCATCAGGTAATAAAAAAGGAATTGCTTCAACTTTTCTCTTGGTATTCTGTTGAATTAAATCTATTTGTTGGTCAAGCGCTAAAAATTGCGAAGCATCATCCCACAAAAATGGAAAATAATCATAAAGCCATATCTTTGGAGCCAATCTAATATCAAAAGTTAGCAATACGATCGCGCCATTTTTAACCACTCGATGCATTTCTTGAAATGCTTTTGGCAGATTAGTAAAGTGATGAATGGCTAAGGTACTAATTGCACCATCAACAGAGCGATCGCTTAGCGGTAAATTTTCAGCATGACCAGTAAACCATTGAAGTTGTGGATGCGCGATCGCTTGCTGTTGCATCACGACAGAAGGTTCGATCGCCTTCACCCAAAATCCTTGATTGGCTAAAGCATAACTATAGTTACCTGTTCCCGCACCAATATCGGCGATCGCACTGCCGTTCGGTAAATCGAGTAGATCGATTAACTGATTGACAATGCGGCGATCGGGAACTCGCGTTTTTGCATATTGCTTACCAATGGAATTGTAAATCGTCATAATCTACCTCACTGCGACATCATAAACTTCTTGACGCACATCTACAGGAATGATATAGGGAGAAACATCGCGTTTAAAGAGAGTCATTTGTCCCGACTCATCCTTCTTTAAATTGACATGACAGAACCATTCATCATTATTCTTCTCTGGATAATCCAACCGATAATGATACAGACCCCATCTTGTTTCCTTACGGAACAGTGAAGCCCTTGCCGCCATCTCTGCACAATCGCGGATGAAATGTACCTCCATACAGCGCATTAATTCATGGGGATCTTGAGCTCCCATAATATCGAGGGTTTCTTGATAGCGATCGAATAGCCCTAAGCCAATCTCCATCTTATTTGTAGACTTTGGCGGTTGCAGATAATCATTCACCAAACGGCGTAATTTATATTCCACTTGGGTATGGGGAACGCCATTAGGTCGCGTTAATGGTGCATAAATCCTTGCCTTTTCTGCTTCGAGAAATTCAGCGTTTGGTTCAAGATGTTCTAAATCCTCGCTGTAATTCATCCCCTCGATTCCTGCAATTCTGCCATACACAAATGCGCCAATCATGTAATTGTGCGGCACACTCGCCATGTCACCCGCCGCGTATAGCCCTGCTACAGTGGTTTCGGCGCGTTCATTCACCCAAACTCCCGAAGCACTATGACCACTGCATAGTCCAATTTCGGAAATATTCATCTCAATTCCGTGAGTGCGATAGTCCTCACCCCGTCCCGCATGGAAGCGCTCACGACTGGGACGCTCATTTGACCACATGATCGATTCAATTTCCGAAATCGTATCGGGATCGAGATGGGTCATTTTTAGCTGCACAGGACCTTTACCAGAGTTCAGTTCTTTCCATACCTCTAGCATCATCTGACCGCTCCAATAGTCACAATTAATGAAGCGATGTCCTTCGGCATTGACCGTATGTGCGCCGAAAGGACCTGCAACATAGGCACAGGCGGGTCCATTGTAATCTTTGATCAGAGGATTGATTTGGAAGCATTCGATATTCGAGAGTTCTGCGCCTGCGTGGTATGCCATCGAGTAGCCATCGCCTGCGTTGGTGGGATTTTCGTAGGTTCCGTAGAGATAGCCCGAAGCAGGTAAGCCCAATCTGCCAGAGGCTCCTGTACAGAGAATCACCGCTTTCGCTTGAATGATCACGAAATCACCGTTACGTACATCAAAACCCACCGCCCCGATCGCTCGACCATTTTCTACTAAGACCCGCGTTGCCATCACCCGATTCGTGACCCGCACCTTATGCCGCTTCACCTGCCGCGCCAAAATTGTTTTTAGATCTTTCCCTTCAGGCATCGGTAACACATATTTCCCAATGCGATGCACCTGCTTGAGATCGTATTCCCCTTGAGCATCTTTTTGGAACTTCACACCCCAACTTTCTAATTCCTGAATTACCTCAAAACCCAGTTTACCTGTCTGATAAACCGTGGCCTGTTCCACAATGCCATCATTAGCGATCGTTACTTCGCGCACATACTGCTCAGGCGTGGAGTTTCCGGGGATGACTGCCGTATTGACTCCATCCATACCCATCGCGATCGCACCACTACGACGGATATTTGCCTTTTCGAGAATCAAGACATCGCGATCGGGATTCGCTTGTTTTGCCTTAATTCCTGCCATAGTGCCAGCCGTACCGCCACCAATGACGAGGACATCAGTGATGAGGCGTTGGGTGTTGATGTTGAGATTGGAGATAGACATGGTGATTGGGAATTGGTGATTGGGGATTTGTCTTATGATTTAGGTTTTCGATCCCCCTCAATCCCCCTTAAAAAGGGGGAAGAAGATTAAAAATTATATTCTCCCCCCTTTTTAAGGGGGGCTGGGGGGGATCTCTGGATATCTTATACAACTGCGATCTTGATACCTCCTTTAGGGGAAAGCGTGACTCCTTTCCGTTGGGGTTTAACGGGTTTGTCTTCGCGTAGTTCCAGATTGTAATGGGAGATAATTGTCGCTAAGACAATCTTCATCTCAAACTGGGCTAGAGCTTCACCGACACAGCGCCTTGCGCCGCCGCCGAAGGGCATAAACTCGTAGGGGGAAAACTGGCGATCGAGAAAACGTTCGGGTTGGAACTGATCGGCATTAGGATATAAATCTTCGCGATGATGTAAGAGATAGATACAGGCTTGTACTACCGTATGCGTATCTAATTTATGTCCCAATAGTGCTATCGGCTCTTCCGTCAATCTGGGAAATGTCAGCATCGCTACGGGATGAATTCGCAAAGTTTCATTACATACTGCTGTTAAATAGGGAAGTTTAAAAATGGCTGTCCAATCGGTGGGATTGTTGACGGTTTTTAATTCTGCCAATAACTTCTCTTTAACTTCAGGCGATCGCTGAATCCAGTACAAAGCCCAAGCCATTGCGGTAGCCGTAGTTTCGTGTCCCGCCACCAACAAGCCCAAAAGCTCATCGCGCAATTCCTGATCGGTCATGCCCTGCCCATCTTCGTCCACTGAAGATAGCAACATTGATAAAATATCGGTGCGGTTAGGATCATGATTTGCCCTGCGATCGGCTATTTCCGCATAGAGAATTTTATCCACCTGTTCCCGCTTCCGTAGAAACTTGCCCCAAGGACTCCATGCACCGAGATCCCTTTGCAGAGCAGGAAAGAAGAGATAGATAGCCCCCAAAGGAGTGGTGGTATTA
Source organism: Pseudanabaena sp. UWO310 (assembly GCF_006861605.1). Taxonomy (NCBI): domain Bacteria; kingdom Bacillati; phylum Cyanobacteriota; class Cyanophyceae; order Pseudanabaenales; family Pseudanabaenaceae; genus Pseudanabaena; species Pseudanabaena sp. UWO310. Next base: position 26,241 of record NZ_SELU01000036.1, read on the forward strand.
TCGAGCATTGTCGTCAAAAGCTGCTGGAGTTTCTGACGGCGATCGCCTTCGTATAAACCAAATACCGCTTGCAGAATTACCTCTAGGGAAATCTCTTGGGTGATATTTCGGGCTAAAAAAGTCTGCTGAGGCTTAAGGTTATCAAATACCTTCTTAGTGAGGTCAAAAATTAGCTGTCCGTATGTCTGCAACCTTGCCCCATGAAAAGCAGGCATCACGATCTGGCGACGCTTGCGGTGGGGATCGCCATCTAGCCCAAATACCGAATAACTGCCAACGACTGGTTCTAAAATTCTATTTGCACCACCAGGGGCGCTCAATTGTTTGCGATCGCTAGTTAGCACTTGCTGAATTCCTTGCGGATCGACCACAAACACTGAATTTCTACTAAAAACATTAGCTGTAAAGATATCTGGATATTGCTGCCCTGCCTTTTCCAGATAGCCGATGGGGTCAAGCGCCCAGCGAACTTTCTGGATAAATGGCAAAGTTTGGATGGGGTTGATTAATCTGGACATATTTTGACCTCGCGATACAGCTAAAAAAGGGCAATCCTAACGTTTGCCCTTGCCTAATATTACTTCCCATCCCAAACAGCTTCTTTCACCACGATGGGTTGAGGAATTAGCTTGAGTTTGGCAAAGGTATCCGCGATATCTTGCTGCTTTGCAATCACTTCTTCAGTGAGTGGCAAGATGCCATAATCGCGACGTTTTTCTGCTTTTTCGAGAATGGCAGCATCAACGCCAAGGGCAGGAGAGAGAAACTTAGCGATTTCCGCAGGGTTATTCTTGGCATATTCGCTCTCTTTTTTGAGTTCTGCCAAAAATAGCTTCAGGGCTTCAGGATTCTTCTCAATGAATTCCTTAGAAGCTAGATAGTAACCACGATTGGGTGCTAAGCCCTTGGCGCTGGCGAGAACTCTTGCGCCTGTATCAACTTCCACTGCAGCAAGATAAGGATCCCAAACTGACCAAGCGTCAACATTCTTTTTCTCAAAGGCGGCGCGACCATCGGAGGGTTTCACAAAGGAGAATTCCACATCACTGACTTGTAAACCTGCGGATTCGACCGCTTTTACGGCTAGATAATGGGCATTAGCTCCTTTTTGTACAGCTAGCTTTTTACCCTTGAGATCGGCAAGGGTCTGAATTGGCGAATCCTTATGAACGACAATCCCTTCTGCCTCAACACCATAGGGATCGTAGGCAATGTAGCGCACCGTGGAACCCTTAGCGGCTTGAGCAAATACAGGAGGTGCTTCACCCACATAGGCAACATCGATCGCCCCAGCATTTAAAGCTTCTACCATCGGTAACCCCGCAGGAAACTCAGACCATGTGACGGTTCCACCAGTTGATTTAAAGACTGTCTCTAAAGTTCCTTTCCCCTTTAGAGAAAAGAGAACCGTGGCGGATTTTTGGAAGCCGATTCGCAGCTTGCCCCCCGTGGCGCTTGGGGCTGGACTATCAGTTTTTGCTGCTGCGGTTGGGCTTGCAGCGGTAGTAGAGGTAGAAGTGGTAGAAGTAGTATTTGTGTTGTTGCTAGCTTGGGGAGCGCAACCTGATGCAAATAGGCTAGCGCTAATGGCAAATGCTGAGAGTTTCGCAAGCGCTTGAATCGGCAATCGCTGAGATTGTTTAAAGGGAATGGTTTTGAACATTGAGACTCCTCACAACAGGACAGAAAGATTTAAATCAAAATCAATTAGGGAAAAAGGTAGTCCTCAACAAAAAAGGATTTATTTTGGTAAGGATAGACAGCGCAGAGCGTCACCCATCATTTACCTATTTATCACTACCGAAAAAATTAAGATAAAGCAACCATCACCCTCTTCAGGATGAAGCTTTCATTGAAATTTAATATTTTTAGACCAAAAAATACGGTAATTACAAGTATATACCGTAGAATGCCAAAAAGCTAGTTATACCAAATCACAAAATGGCTACGCCATTTTGTGATTTGGTATAATTCACAAAAGTGTTGTCACACATTCGGGAATTGGTATTAAGTATTTGTGCAAATATTTGTGCAAAATAAATTACCAAAACCCGTAAAGTTGCGCTCCATAGGGGCGCAACTTTACGGGTTTTGGTATAAAGCCTCTTTTGCTAGATATACATCGCAAAGTAGTCATTATAAATTTCGGTATTTTTCAAAATAGTGAGTTCTATTTCTTTTTCATCTTGACTAATTGCTAAATCAATCCCAAGATTTGCAACCCCATCTTGAGGAATGAAATCACCACAGTATTCATTAGCAGGAACCGCCTCATTCATCTTTTTCGGAAAAGCAAGATTGAGATTATTCATAATCGTGATGAACTGCTCACGGGTGCGATCGCTAAATCGAGGATTCAGTCGCTTCTCTTCGGCAATCGTCGAGACGGTGCGACCTTGATAATCATGGGCAGGATAGACCAGCGTTTCATCGGGCAATGTAAATAATTTCTCAGTGACGGCATCGTAGAGTGTGCCCGCATCGCCGCCTTGGAAGTCCGTGCGCCCGCAGCCGCGAATAAAGAGCGCATCACCCGTTAACAGGTGGGTATTATTTACCAAATAAGATAGATGGGCGTTAGTATGTCCATTGGTAGCGATCGCCTGAATCGTGACCGAGCCTATCGTCAAAATTTCGCCATCAGCAAGGGATAAATCGGCTTTGAGAACGGCTGCCTTTTCGGGAACTAGGACTTGAGCGCCACGCAGTTGTCGCAGCTTACCTGCACCCGTAACGTGATCGGCATGGATATGGGTTTCTAGGCAATAGCGCAAAGTTAAGCCCAAATCATCGATCGCTTGTAAATCCCGTTCCACTTGTTCTAAAACGGGATCGACCAGTACCGCTTCTCTGGTCTGGCGATCGGCGATGAGATAGGTATAGCTGCTAGTTTCAGGATCGCAGAATTGACGGAAGATTAGCGCTGAATTTACCTGCTGGAGAATATCGCCAATCAGTAGCGGCGTAGTGGGAATAGAACGCACTCGCAGAGGTAGCGATCGCAATAATGTTTCCGCTAGAGCTTGAGCCTGTCCGCGCAACTCAGGAACGGCGATCGTTTCCCAGAGATCACCTTTGCGTGGTGTACCAATGGTATAGAGAATATTTGAAGGTTTATGCGTGCCATTGAGTAAAGCACCATTGGCAGCGGATGCAAGCCCTAAACCAAGGAGATTTGGATGGATGAGATTTTGCGATCGCAAACTTTCCACTAATGGATGATTAGATTTGCGATAGTCGGCTGCGACACCTGTACAGTTAACCACACGATGAACTTGTAAAGTATAGCTGGGCTTGTTTTGAAATTTATTAGTCCTTGCTTGAATTGTAACGGCTACGCCATTTTCGTCTTGTTGCTGATTTTGAATTCGTCCTGCGGCGATCGTCAATTGCCCTGAGGCTAACAATCGGTCGAGAACTTCCGCGACCTGCTGAGCAATGCGATGACGATGCACATCCCAATAGGGAACCGCATGACGCAAAAATCGTTTCTGTTCCTGAAGTGGAAGCTGTTGCCAAACCTTCTGGGTAATTGGACGTAAAGAATCTATGACCGCACGCCAATCATAGCCCTCTGATTCCGCTTTCTTAACTTCCATTCTCAAACATTGCCATAGCCCTAGAGCAGTTTTCGGCGCATTTTCAACGGTCAAAAATGGAGGATAAGGCTTAGTAGCTTGATGTCTTTGTGGTGACAATCCGCGTCGTGATATCGCGTAGATTTTGCCCTTATGGTTCCGCTCATGCAACAACAAAACCATATCCACCATCGTTAAGCCCGTACCGATCAGCAATACATCATCATCAAGATGCAAATCTTCTAAAGCTGCGGTTGACCAAGCATTACGAATATGATCAGCGTCTTGGGGCAAGGCGTTGGGCGAATTTCCGAGCGCTAAGACCACCTTATCCGCAGCGATCGCCCCTTGATGCTTTAGGAAAACTCGCGCTCGTTCTGAACTCGCTGTTTGAATTTTCTCCACAGCAATTACTTCATCGGTTATTCTTTCTAGCTTGATATGATTTGGAGCCGTAGCAAGAGCTTCTTCTAAAACTGATTGAATATACAGTCCATAGACCTTGCGCGGGATAAAGGTACTTGCCGTAATTTCATGCGGAAGGAAGTCGGCTAGTTCGCTGTAATTGTAATAGAGCCAGCGCAAAAAATGTCCCGCATCATTGGGAAAAGCAGTCATATTTCCCGCCGATACATTGAGCAAATGACAGTCTGTATCTGTACTGTAGGCAATACCCTTGGCAATTTGTTCACGGCGCTCAATTAGTTTAATCGCCAATGGTTGCGTCGCCGTTTTTAAGAGATTTACTGCCACAAGTGTCCCGCTAAAGCCACCACCAATAATTGCGATCGTTGCAGATTTAAATTCATTGGGGTCTTTTTGAGTATTGTTTTGAGCCATATCGTTTAACTAGTCGATGATGAAGGTTTAGGAAGCTGCGATGAAATTTTGTGAATTTTTTTCGTAGAGTAGCTGATCAATTTGCCCTGCTGACGGGTATTTAAAAACCGTCTTTTAGCTAAAAAATGCTCTTTTTTTGTAAAAATTGCAAGTAAACCCCAGAATTTAGACGAATGAATCCTGTTTTGACTACGTTAAGTACAGTTAAGTACATAAGTATATAGATAATTACACAATGACAAAAAATCTACGGCTTATACACAACAATTTAGATGTTTATTGGCAAATCATTGACTATTAGTGGGTTTCAGGTCAATTTAATCGTCAAAAACTCATAGTTAAGGCGATCAAAAAGCTTGCTTTTGAGATGTCAAGGTGGTAGTTTTGACCTAGCAATCTACGGCAATTTTATCGGGTTATCGTAGTTTTAGTAAATAAGTAAATCTATCAAAAACTGAACAAGAGTAAAGACTAGGGGTATAAAGGCAATGAGCCAAATTTTGCAAGAGGTATTGTCGGCTAACCAAGCTTATGTAGAAAATTTCGGGGAGAAGGGATCACTACCTTTGCCCCCAAGTCGGCACTTTGCAATTTTGACCTGTATGGATGCGCGGCTCGATCCTGCCAAATATGCAGGACTAGCTGAAGGAGATACCCATGTGATTCGTAATGCAGGCGGACGCGCTAGTGATGATGCCATCCGATCGCTAGTTATTTCTTATAAACTTCTTGGCACAAGGGAATGGTTTGTCATTCATCACACGGATTGCGGAATGCAGTTATTTACCGATCAGACCATTCGCCAGTTACTAGCCAGTAGCCTGAAAACTTCTTCCATTGATGAAAATGGCTGGCATGATTCGGGTGAAGGAGAAGGCTCTAGTGAAGCAGAATTTATCGATTGGCTAACTTTCCCAGACTTGGCGGAGAGTGTCGTCATTGATGTGAAGCGAATTCGCAATCATCCCCTTGTTCCCAAGGAAATTCCCATCTATGGCTTTATCTATGATGTTAAGACAGGTAAGTTGATCGAAGTGCCTGAAGCGACAACGATTGGTAAAGCATCGGTTTAAAAATCAAGAGGTAATCAGAAACATGGCACATAGTGAAGGATTTCAAAAACTAGCGGCTGATGCTAAAACTAGAATTAAGGAGATCTCCGTAGATGGATTAAAGAATCTAGAAGCATCTGAAAAGCCAGTAATCATCGATGTCCGCGAAGAAAGTGAATGGAATGCAGGTCACGCTGAAGGTGCAATCCATCTCAGTCGTGGCATCATCGAGCAGAAAATTGAAGAAGCGATCGCTGATCCCAATATACCGATTGTTTGTTACTGCGGTAGTGGTAATCGTTCGGCTTTAGTCGCAGATTCTTTACAAACAATTGGCTACACCAATGTATTTTCCCTTGAGGGTGGTTTTCGTGCTTGGAAAGAATCAGGACTACCAACCCAAGAGTAGCAAAGTTTTGCTTTGCCAAACTTTGCTACTCTTTACTTTTTTCAAATTCTTTTACTTATAGCTACCGCCAGTCTTGTTAGGACAAAATTAAAACCCAAAATAGTGTTGCCTCGCGGAGCGAGGCAACACTATTTTGGGTTTTATGTTCTGATACAGTGGACGGCAACTATAATTGGTGAGCATAACTATGCCTGAAAATCATCACTTTGAAGCATTACAAATTCGTGCTGGGCAAAAGCCTGACCCTGCTAACAATGCCCGTGCTGTTCCCATTTATCAAACTACTTCCTATGTATTTGATAGCGCCGATTCGCTCTAAGTTTGAGCATCTAGATACAGGCGAATAATCGACTTTCCAAATATCAAGCTCAAACAGTTGATTGTGATTATCTAAATTTAATTGAACGCATACAAGAACTTGATCTTCATCCAGAAACTCAGCTTCAGCCAATGTTTTACCAAGCTTTCTATTTGAATCATTGGTACAGGATATGAAGAGAAGACTGCCCATGCCACCATCATCCATATCCTCAACTAATATGGTATCTAGTGTTGGCACGATTATTTCAGCAATCTTAGAGTTGGTCATAAGTAGAGCTTTTATCAATGATACTTCTTCAACTTCTAGTAGCCGCATATTTCTTCATGTTAAATTTAAACTAATCTCTGAGAAAATGCTCTCAACTTAATCAGTGAGCGCTTTGGTTGATTGGATTTTTCTGCAAACTCATCTAGCATCTTTACTAAATCTATAACTGATTTTTGAACTTCTTCTATGAATTGGAATTTATTTAGAATAGTAGCTTGTTGAGTACCATACTGTATTTTAAGTAGGCTACCCTTGCAACAAAATACAATGTCGTTAGATTCAATAAGAGGATCTACTCTAACAACGTCTTCCAATTTCATACGTTCAATCCCTTCTACAAAAGCCTCAAAAAAAGCATCAAGATATGTGTACTCTTCTGCAACATCTCCCTCGTCACCCGAAATTTTCATATCTCCTATTGGATCATACAAATTTGCTCCTTCGTCTATATCAAGATTCCATTCTATGTATTTCATAACACTTCACTTAATATAGAATATAAAAAGGAATACAGTTTCAATTGCATTAGGAAATCCTGTCAAGCCATCAATGCAAACTATCAAAATATCTTTGCCCCCATGATTGCGAATTTCAGTCACTACTGACAACCAGAATTTTGCATCCTCATTGAGGGAAATCCACATACCGAGTAATGGTCAGGATCTCCTTCTTGAGTAATATCTATTGGCGGTAGCTATAGTTGTTAGCAAAACTTACCATAACTAGCCAATAATCCCAAAATCTATTATATATTTGATTAAATGAACTTACAGCAATTATCGATCAAACGAACTACAAGGAAATTCTTGAAAGCTTTGTAAAGCAAAGCTTTCAAGAATTTCCTTGGTTTGGGTTTGAGCGCAAAGCGTTGTAGATAAGTCCATCAACTATTATCTTAGACTGATATCTTAAGACTGATATCTTAGACTGATCGGGAAAAACTATGAAAATTCTACATGGTACTTGGATTTCTGACTATAGTTCCGATCATAGTAATGATTTTATCCAAACTGGTCATTTTTATATTTGGGTAGAGACGACGGAACCGAAAGCGATCGCCACAAACAAGCGCAAATCATCTAAGACGGCTCAAGCATCAGAGGCGATCGCCAAACATCCTACGAGCATGGATGAATCAGACTTAAAGTCCTTTCTCTATAAAGATCTAGCTATCAAAGATGAGCTTCTAGAGGAGCCAAATAATAAAAGATATGAAAAGAAAAAGATTATCTTTCCTCAATATTTTCTATTGCCAACTAGCGATAATCAACCATTACCATCCCTAGAATCGGCAAGATACTTAGAAATCGAAAGCCCTGAAGATTTTTACTTGCAATACTGGCAAATTGACTGTTATCAGGTGACTACTCCCGTCAAAACTGGTAGTTATCAATATAGCAGAGCGATTAATGTTATCAAGTTGCTGAATGATTTACATTTCATCGCGATCAATAATCTTGCGGAAGTACAACTAGGCTCCGACTTACTATTTTGGTATCACTATACCCAAGCCTTTAAACAGATTATTCTCAAGGAGCAATATATTCCTGCCTTGAAGTATCGAGATCTGGGGGTGAAAGCTACTAAAGGAACCAAAACTTCTGCTAAAACATCTGCAAAGTCCAAAAAAGAAGCAAGTCAAGCCCCAAAATTTGAAATATATCCCGCTTGGGAGATCGTTTCTGAAAAATATGAAGAAGAATTGGGGCAATATGTAGAATATATGCCCCTAGCTTGTGTCTCAGGTTTTAGCGAACCTAATTCTCAACCGTTATTTAGCGATCGCCGCACTCTATTACAACATTTCTCAGAATCATTGCTCCATAGCATTCTCACCAATACTCCATCGACAGCCCAATTTGATAAACAGGTATCTAATTCTTTATTACAGAAATGTCTTGATTTTTCCGATCATCATTTCACCGATCCGATGATTGCTGATGATGCAGCTTTGGAAGAATATCAACAATGGCAAGCATGGCGACAAAAAATTGTTCGTACACAATCGGATGCCGATTTTTATCTCTGCTTTCAACTCCAAGCTCCATTTAACGAAGGGGAGCCTTGGCAATTGCAATTTCAAGTTGCTCCTAAACAAGATCCTTCACTGAAATTGCCCCTAGCCGATTATTGGACAATGACTGCTGCTAAAAAGAAGATAACAGAAAAGCAATTTGGCAAAGAGTTTGAGCAAAATCTATTATTAAATCTTGGCTATGCCGCCAGAATCTACAATCCCATTTGGCAAGGCTTAGAAACCGATCGCCCGATTGGATTAAGTCTAGATCTCGATCAAGCCTTTGAATTCCTAAAAGAATCAGCATGGGTTTTAGAAGATGCTGGCTACAAAGTCGTTGTGCCTGCTTGGTGGACTCCTGCGGGAAGACGCAGGGCAAAAATGCGCCTGAAGGGTTCAGGCAAAAGCGCAGCAAGTTCTAAAACTCAAGCCAAGAGCTACTTTGGTTTTGATCAACTAGTGGAATATCAGTACGAATTAGCGATCGGAGATGAAAGCATCTCCGCCAAAGAATGGGAACAGCTAGTCAATGCGAAAACACCCTTAGTTAAGTTTCGTGGCGAATGGATTGAACTCGATCGCGACAAAATGCAGGAGATGCTCACCTTCTGGCAACAACAGGGACAAGGCACATCGGCAATGAGTCTGATTGAACTAATGAAGCTAACCGCCACTGATCCTGATTGGGAAGTTGATCGTAACAGTACCCTTGCCGAAATGCTATCAAAGTTGCAAAACAAGCAGCAATTTGAACCAATTGAAAATCCACCACAACTAAAGGGAACTCTGCGCGAATATCAAAAACGTGGCGTAGCATGGTTACAATATTTAGAAAATCTGGGCTTAAATGGTTGTCTAGCCGATGATATGGGCTTGGGTAAGACAGTGCAGATTATTGCCAGATTGGTGAATGAGCGAGCCGCAATTACAGAAATTGCCGAACCCACTAAAGCCAAAAAATCAACCAAAACAACAAAATCTAAAACAATTTCTCCTGCCTTTGCATCGATAAACGACATCCCGCCCACGTTATTGATTGCTCCCACATCCGTTGTTGGTAACTGGCAAAAGGAAATCGAGAAGTTTGCCCCCCATTTACGAGCGATCGTCCATCATGGTAGCGATCGCCTACAAGATGCGACCGCTTTTCAAAATATCTATCAAACCCATGATTTGATCATTACTTCCTTTACCCTCATTCGCAAAGATGAAGCTCTATTTAGTGCCGTCAACTGGCATCGGATCGTGATTGATGAAGCGCAAAATATTAAAAATCCCAAAGCCGCCCAAACTAAAGCAATTCTCAAATTAGAGTCCAAACATCGCCTCGCCCTCACAGGTACACCCGTTGAGAATCGCCTCTTAGATTTATGGTCAATTTTCAATTTCCTCAATCCCAACTACTTGGGCAAAGAAGCCCAGTTTAAAAAATCCTTTGAAACGCCAATTCAAAAGAATAACGATCAAATTCAAGCAAGTGTTCTCAAAAAGCTAGTCGAGCCATTCATTCTTAGGCGTGTCAAAACCGATCAATCCATCATCAAAGATCTACCTGATAAAATCGAACAAAAGCTCTATACTAACCTCACTAAAGAGCAAGCCTCTCTCTATGAAGTAGTAGTGAGGGACGTGGAAAAACAACTCAATGAAGTCGAAGGAATTCAGCGTAAGGGATTAATTCTCTCAACATTGCTCAAACTCAAACAAATTTGCAATCATCCGCGCCAGTTTTTGCAGGATGGCAGCGATTTTACGCCAGAGCGATCGCATAAGCTTAGCCGTTTGTCCGAGATGATGGAAGAAGTAATTGCGCAAGGAGAAAGCCTATTAATCTTTACGCAGTTTACCGAAATCGGTGATGCACTAGAAAAATACATCCGTCAAAAGCTGCATTACAACACCTACTACATTCACGGTGGCACAAATCGTGATAAACGCGAACGGATGATTACCGAGTTCCAAGATCCTGAAACGGAGCCTTCGATATTTATTCTTTCCCTCAAGGCTGGCGGTGTCGGCATTACGCTCACCAAAGCAAACCACGTTTTCCACTTCGATCGCTGGTGGAATCCCGCCGTTGAAGACCAAGCCACCGATCGCGCCTTTCGGATTGGACAAAAGAAAAATGTCTTTGTCCATAAATTTATCACCATCGGTTCCCTAGAGGAGCGTATCGATCAAATGATTGAGGACAAAAAGAAACTCGCAGGTGCGATCGTTGGTGCGGATGAGTCTTGGCTCACGGAGCTAGACAACGACAAGTTCAAGCAGCTTATTGCTCTCAATAGGAATGCAATTATGGAATAAGAACTATAATCCTGCTAATATCTAGTCAACCACAAGCAAACATTTATGACGTATTGTTTATGAGCTATGACCTCACATTTTTTAAGATTTCGGGACAAATGCCAAATGAAGAAGGATTTTGTGAAGACGACATTCAAATTATTGGTAGTCCAGAACAATTAAAAGGAGAACTATCCAGTATTCTCCCAGATCTTAACTGGGAATTAGCCTTAGCAGATCATGCCGACTATGCATTTTGGCAGAGTGTGATTACAGATGAGGATACTTGGTATCGTTTCCATATTTCAGCAACCGAACCAACTGTCAATTACTTTACGGTTAGGACTTCACACCGAACTCTATCCAGAAAGTTAATTCCTTTGATCTGTTCTCGGCTTGATCTTGTCGCTTTTGATATGCAAACCGAAGATGTGATCGAAGTAACTATTAAATAGAAATGCAATTATGGATTAGCAGTTGATCTGTAACAAATTATAATCAAAAACTCAAAAATAATATGATTTCACCACCAATAGCAGAACCAATACTTGAAAGCGAAGTTATCGAAACGGATGATAACACCTTGGAGGAAGATCCCCACGAAACGTTACTGGTACTTGGATAACTTTCATAAAAATCATCTTGAAGTATTTGATTCTACTGGCAAAAATCATCTTGGAATAGCCGACTTAGAAGCAAATATTGATGAAACGAAAAAAGATCCAAGTAGGTCAATTGAAATTTAAACAGGCAGAATAATTAATCTTAATTTTTAGTAATAAATCAAGAGAAGCAAAACAATGGCAAAACACAGTCGGACATGGTGGGGGCAAAAATTCATTAGCGCCCTCGAATCTTTCACCGATTCAGGTAGACTCCAACGCGGTCGCGCCTATTCTGGAGACAGTCGCATTCTCCATTTCGATATTACCAAAGGAATCGCCACCGCCACAATTCGCGGTAACGTCAATCCTTATTTTGGAGTTTATAAAGAGCCACACTATGATACTGAAGTAAAAATGACAGCGATCGCAGCGAAGGACTGGACAAAAATCATTGCCAATATGTCCTCCAAGGCAAGCGTAGTCGCTAGATTATTGCTCAATGAAGTTCCCGAAAATATTGAAGATAGTTTTGCCGCCGTTGGCAAACATCTACTTCCCTATAGCAGCAAAGACTTTCATACTGAGTGTTCTTGTCCCGATTACTCCAATCCTTGCAAACATATTGCAGGGCTATGTTACCGACTGTCAGGCGAAATGGATCAAGATCCGTTTTTGTTATTCGAGATGCGTGGTATATCTAAAGAAGATTTGCAAGCAGAACTCATCAAATCACCTCTGGGTAAAGCCCTAGCATCAGAATTAGGCGATCGCAATCTTGAACCAGAAGTAACAACCTCTTACTTCACCAAACCCCAAACTGTAGCTATCACAGAAACTCCTACCCTCAAACAATTTTGGCAGGGACAAAAGCGTCTACCACAGGCGATTCCCTTTGCGGCTCCCGTGAGCGTATCAGCGATCGTCATCAAAAAACAAGGCGATAATCCCGCATTTTGGCATAAAGATAATTCGTTTATCGAAACGATGGAAGAACTCTATGTTCGTGTCAGAACCAAGAATTCATCTTTGTTGTAGAAATTTTCAACCTAAAACTATCCATAAGCTCTAACTTATCATATAGTAATCTTAGAGCAAATAATTGTCTCTTATTTGCTATTAAATTTAAATGAATAAGTATAAATACTTATTCAAGTTAACGCATTTTAAAGGTTTGAGGCTTTTGCTTGGCGCGTTGCGATATATTGAAGGGGTATCTGCTTTGTTAGTTAGCTGTCGTTATGCAAAAATGGTTTAATACTGCGGCACTGGTTTCTAAAGAAGTGATAGATGCTTGTAAGGCTTATTCAGCAAGGATTTATGGCGATTGACTGCAAAACTGTGAAAAGCTTGACTAGCAATACTTTGAGCGACTTATCACTCTTTAACAGTCCAGTGCCAATACTGCTAGTCCCTGTAAGCCTGACATTCATTACATGGTGTCGACTACGGATCGGCTGCTTGAAATAATTGATCAAGAAAACGGCTTTGTTATTCACGCACCACGTCAGACTGAAAAAGCGGTAGTACTAGATAATTAGCGTGTTCAGGGATGATTTGTGAAATCAACGAGTAATTAAAACTAAATAATTACTCATTAAAAATGATTTTGTGTAAAAAATAACCAAAAACTACCTATAATTATTTTCGGAAATCACCAATTTATTGAATTTTAGATATTAATGACTGGTTCTTCAAAAGACTTTTTGCCTCAAGTGTCTGTGATCGCTGCAAGTGCTATTGCTGGGGGAATAGTCCTTGCTTCAGGAGGAAATATACTTCAGCTAAGTATGGCAACAATTGCAACGGGTACAGGGGGATATTTATCATCTAGCTTTGCTGGAAAGCGCCAAGATAAAGAGCGGGGCTTAATTGAGTCAGAACGAGATTGGCTGAAGAAAGAAGTAGAACGTCTCAAACGAAATTCGGGAATCAATGCTGAAGTAGAGTATTTGCAGGGTAAGCAAAAGTTATTGCAGCAAACTATTGGAGAGTTGCAGGCGAAAGAACAGGAATTACAGGAAAGAGTACAGCGCATTCATCAAAATCCACCTAATCTAGATGAACTAGAACAACGTCAGCAACAGATAGCTGCATTAAAGACTCAAATCAATGAAAATATTGGGCGATTAAATGCTATATCGTCAACTATTATAGAGCGAGAAAAACAGCGAGATAATCTTCAAGAAATATCAGCACAGGCAGTGCAGAAGCAAGTTGAGGTAAATCATTTAATGGAGCGAGTTAGTACGCTCAATCAACAAGCTGCGGAATTAGAGCTTTTTCGTAGTACTTATGATGCTCTTAAGCGAGAAGAAGTAAATCTAACCAACAAAAAGCAATCCTTAGAAACAGAAATGCCTCGATTACAGCAAGAGCGAGATCGCATTTTGGCAGATATTGAAAAAAATGCTAACCGAGCACAACAAGCTGACAATCTGCGTTTAGAGTTAGAAAAACTTGAAGATGAAATTCACAGTAAACTATCAGGCTTAAAAAGTTTTAAACGTCAAATCGAGCAATTGGAGGTAGAAAAAAATATTTTAGAAGATGAGATTGCGAGGAAAGATAGCGAAATTAAGGGACAAGATGCTAAGCTACGGCAAATTGAAGAGCAGATCCGCAAATCTAGATTAGATCTCATAGAGATTGAAAGTGGTACCAAGCAACCCTTTGAGTCTTTGCAATCGACAGTAGAAATTAAGGCAACTCAAGAGCGAATCTTTGGCAGTGAAGGAGAATTCTTAGCAGAGTTTAAGCAATACTTGGTGTCTAAAGGATTAGATTTTTCTGATCGTATTATTAAAGCTTTCCACACTTCTTTAAAGGTTCAGGATATTTCTGCACTGGTTGTTCTTGCAGGAATTAGTGGTACTGGTAAGAGCGAATTGCCTCAAGCCTATGCTGAATTTATTGGAGCGCCCCTAGTGTTTTTACCAGTGCAACCACGATGGGACTCACCACAAGATTTACAAGGATTCTACAATTATATCGAGAAGAAATATAAACCAACGGAATTAATGCACTACCTCTATCAACACCATCGTCAAAGAGACCTACAGGGGAGAATTGTGATGGTGTTATTAGATGAAATGAACTTGGCAAAAGTTGAGTATTACTTCAGTGATTTTCTTTCTAAACTAGAGACAAGGCGCAATAAGCCCACCTTTTTAGAAATTGATGCGGGTAGTTTGAATCTTAAACCTGAAGATAAAAAAGTACGGATACCCGAAGAGTTTCTATTTGTAGGAACGATGAATGAAGATGAAACTACTCAATCTCTGTCTGATAAAGTACTGGATCGAGCCAATGTGTTGACCTTTGGCAGACCGCCAGAGCTAAAATTGCGTGGTGATCAGCGATCTACATTCTCAATTCCGACTCAATATGTATCATGGGAATCTTTCAAAATATGGACAAAACAACCTAGTACCACTTTACAAATGACGGTAATTGTAAAGGAATATGTAGATCAAGCCAATGAAATTATGGAAGCTTTGGGTCGTCCATTTGCCCACCGAGTATTTCAAGCCTTTGCCAAATATGTAATTAACTATCCCAATTCTGAGAATGATGAAATAGCCTGTAAAGAGGCGATCGCCGATCAATTTGGTCAAAAACTCTTACCAAAGCTACGTGGTGTAATGGTTGATGAAAGCTCTGTTAAGGAAGAACTAGATAAAATGCAAAAACTTTTGGTAAGTTTGGGCGATCCAGATCTTAATGAAGCTTTTGCAAAAGCTAGAACTGGTCAATATGGACAATTTCAATGGAAAGGAGTGGTTTATAGGCAAGAGTAGATTCAATTTAAACTTCTCACTCAAACTAACTAAAACAAGAACTCATTATGCGGATCTATACTAGTCTTGGTAATTATTTAGAGGATAAACAATGTTTAAGCCATACACTGAAGGTGTATGGTAGCGATCGTCCTTTTTTAGTACTAGAGAATGGTGAACAACTATCTCGTGATTATGCCTTTTTGATGAAGCATCAGCCTGATACTTATGAGATTGGATTCCCATTAGTACAGATTGAAGAATACGAAGTGGACAAATCAATTTGCCAGCAGGTTGAAATAACTACTAAGAATGGATTTCAAAAAAGATTTACACTACAGGACGAGGTATTAGATGAAACGCAAATCACTAATGATGAAAACACTGTTGAGAGACTTCAACAAGAGCTAAAAGAGCAGTGCGATCGCAAAACAGCAGAAACAATTCGTCTATTTATTAGTTTATTTGATCAGCTATTTGGGGAACACAAAAACAAACCAAAGTCATCATGTGTGTTACTGAAAATACCTGATTACATCACTAAGCTTAGTGAAGAAGATGCCCGTCAGCCCCTTGTTATTGCTCTTGATCGCCGTTATGAACTGCGTCACAATCTAGAAAAAATCACCCCAAAACTAAGATCTCAGCTAAATCGTACTGCGGAAATGATGTCTATTGCCAGAATCCAAGAAATGGATGCCTATTGTCTGCGTGACTATGTGCGTCGCCCAGGTAACAATGCATCAGAAAAAGCAGGATCGCGGCAACAGTTGATGGGAATTCAGCGCTATCAAAACTTTAACACGCCAGAAAATCGTTTTCTCAAGGGCTTTTGTGACTTACTGCACTTAGACTGTCGAGAATATTCTCAAAATCTAGAAGCAGTATCTCTAGAAAGAGCGATCAATCGCTTTCGTCAAGAATCCAGTGTACAGTCGATCCCACGCACTAGTGTTTTTATTGGGAATCCGAACTATGTCTTACAGCAAAACCCCATCTACCGCAGCTTTTATCAAGCCTATCTTGACTATCTGAAGCGACGTACTGAAAAAGAAAGACTGTGGGGATATCGTCAAGGCTTGTTAGTGGATGTAGTGACAATTTTATTTACCGCCGCTTTGTTAAATCTAGAGGGAAGTTATGTGCCGCCTTTGAGGTCAATAAATGTGCTTGAAACTCCCAACTATGGTAGATATTTAGATAATTCTTCCAATTCTTCTCAATTTAACCTTGATTCAGGAAAATTGTCTCTTTCTGTGCAATGTATTCTCCAAACTTGTGTCTTTAACTTTAGCTTGATTCAGCACCATAATCCCAAACAGGCTGATTTGGAATTAAACATCAGGCAACAAGTTATATCACCAATATCTCAAAGAAATAGACCTATTAGCGTATGTATTTGGGTATTTTGGTATAGCCCTACAGAGCAGATGTTGCATGCTATTCAAAGTAAAAGTGAGAAGATTAATGTTTGTATTTATCTGTATGATAGAAATACCCATAATGATAATTCTCATGATACTCCAATAGATCCAAATCTTATTAAGAGAATAGTAATACTAAAACTTCCAGACCCTATACAAGGAAGTTTAGAGGAGAGTATGGAATTTTTATCTCATCAAATATGTCAATGGGTTGGGGAGACTGTATAATGAGTGAAGTTCTATCAATTCTCAAGACTGTATTTCAACAGACTAATCAGTATATTCATCAACGAACTTCTCTAGATTTACCTATCTACAATGATAATTTTCCATTTCGTCACAATCAGTGCGAAGCCCTAGAGTTAATTCTCTCAAATGCTCCATTAGTGGCGATTTCAGGTATCACTGGCAGTGGTAAGACAGAAGTTGCAAAGGCGGCAGTGAATCTAGCGATCACGCATCAGCGTTCAGTCTTGATTATTGCTCCCTTTCCCAGCACATTTGATGCCTATAAAAATCTCCGATTGCCTCCTCTTACCATTACTTTAAACCAAAACTATCGCCAATTGCTCAAATTCTGGCTCAGAGAACAATTTAGCAATCCTAAATTAACGTTTCTGCCCTCCTATTGGTTAGAAGATCAACTTTTTGAAGATATATTCACAAAATGTGATCGCCAATTTTGGTTACAACTATTTGAACTAGAACAAGGACATCCGAAAGAGTTGCAAAAAAAAGTAGCTTTTATTATTGAAGATCTACTGCCAACAATTTCTAGTCATAGACAGAAATTGTTGGCATATAAAATCTGTAAATCCCAAGACTTGTTAAAGCATCGGGAACAACTCTATCAAAACTATACTAACCTCTCAGACAATGCGCTTGACCAAATAACAGATGCTTTACTACCTAGCTCTCAAGCTCCCCTTTTATGTCAAGTTGACCATCTTTCTAATCTAGATACCTATTCTAAAGAGCTAAGTTTTGATTTGGTGATTGTTGAAGATAGTCATTATGTGAATGATCGGGAGCTTCAGAATATTGCAATGCTGTCCAAAAAACTGGTTTTATTAGGTGATCGCTCCAACAAAAGAACGCTTTTTGCTAAACTATGGTCAAATCTTTTGCCAGCCTATCGTTACGAACTAAATGATAATTATCGAATTCATCCTGAACTTGCCCGCTATATATTGCCAGCTATTTATCCACAGCATTCCTTTATCTATACACCAATAAAAAAACAATCTTGTTTCATACCTCAAGGAAATACTAGGTTAACTTGGATTAATATCAAACAATCAACACAATTTGTAGAAATACTACAAAGCATATTAGGTAATCAAGATCTGCAAACTAAACTTGCAGAATCACCAACCCTATTAACTTTTTCTCAAGAGATAATTCCTATAATTCAAAACTTATTATGTAGGATGAATAGAGACTCTCAAATAGGCGTTAGTCACGTTGATGATTGGCATGGTCAAGAATGTCAAAATCTTTGGATTTTTCTGGAACAGTCTGAAGCAAAACCAATAGTTCAATCTAAAATTCGTTTAGCTTTAACAAGATCTATTAATCAAATAACCTTCTTTGGCGATCGCGAATATTTTAAAGAACAGCAAATTTTTCAAGACATAATCCCTAAATGTCGAGTTATTCGAGAGTTAGCAATTAATAGAGAGGGATAAATCATGAAAATTATTCGTAAGTTAAAGGGTTACTATCAACGTATTAATCAAGATCAAGTTCTTGTAAATCATGTATCCAAAATATCACTTACCAATTTGTTAACTGACTTACAGTCAATTGCCACCCACCAAAAACAATTCCAAATCACGAATATTCAACAATCATTTGGGTTTAACTTTTTTCCTGTCCAAACAGTGACCCATTTAATTAAATATAGTTCAGGACAATCTGCTTTGATTAATGAACAAACTATTCGACCATTAATGCTAACTCCTGAAAATAAATCATTACAAAGATTTTCTTTTCAATTTATTACTACAGAATTAGAACAAAATTTGATTCTCAATCTATCCTTTGACGATCCTCAAATACCTGTAAATATCAGTAAAAAGCATGAAGGAATTTATCGAATAGAGATTAAAGATTCTGATCAATCCATTCAACCTATTAAGGATAAAATCACTGAAATTATTCAAAATAAACCAACCCAAATTTTACGGCTTGCTCTAGGTAGTAAGTATGGAGAGTTCACACTCTCTCTTCAAAATCAATATATTGCCTTAATAGATATAAGTGACTTAACTAAAGAGCTTCAAGAGGCATATAGATATTTAAAAAATATGCCATTATCTCAGTCACTGACTGAATATACTAAAAAAATAATCTTAGCTTATCGAGCAAAGTATCCAGAACAGGTCAATATAAATAATACAATATTAGACCTTTCTATTAATAGTAAAGTCAAAGGTAATCAAGCGGCGAATAATTTTATCGTTGGGAAAAAAGTTAATCGGCAAATAATCCATGATTTAATTTCTCAAGCTCAAAAGTTTCTCATTATTTGCAGCTATCGCATAGAAGATGTCGAACTAACCAATTTGGTTGCTAAAAAGTCTCAAGAAATTCCTGTTTGGATTCTGACCGACTTTAGCAATGATATGCAGGATCGCGTCGATGATCATGCGATCGCTGCGCGAAAAGTTGACCCAGAATACATCAACTCAGATCGGAAGAAAAAAGCATGTTTACTTGCTCTTAGAGATGTTGGACTTACCTTTAGGAGTGGAAAATTTCATCTTAAAAGTTATATTACCGAAAACTGTGCCTATTTAGGTTCTGCTAATTTGACTGGCGGTAGTCTTGAGCGCAATGGTGAGGCGGGGGTAATATTTTCTGGTAATGCTGAGCATCAGTTTTTGCTTGATTACTTGCGCCATCTTTGGATTAACCAAACTGATGCAGAAACAGTATCATCAGCAACTGGACTCCGTTATGAAAGCCGTGAAATCAATGATTTAGCTATCCCAAAAAGCGATCGTCTACTTAATCACGTTCAATATATGCAGGATTTAACAATTTCTCTACAAAAATACTCAAGTGAGAAAATCCAAGTTTATACGCGCAATCTGAACCCCTTACAAAATCAAATTAAGTTTCTCAATAAGCCTAGTAACCGTATATTTTATGGAAACTTTAATAATACTCGCATATCTGCTAAAAAAGTCCCTAATCTCCATGCAAAAGTAATCTTGATTGGATCACAAGTTGCTTATATTGGTTCTGAAGACTTGGCTTTTGGATATGATCCATTTCTAAATCTCACTTATCGAACTAATAATCCTGAAGAAATTTCTCAATTACAGAAGCAACTCCAAGCGCTTCATTAACCTAAAATATATACTCAGACTTTGAGTATTCAACTCACTTATAAATATTATAACTCTAAAAAATATGACTACCTTAGTTAACCTTGAATCTTATCTAGAATGCTGTCAGTATGCCCATTTATTTGAAGTACAACTAGAAAGTCTTATTCCATCTGCAAATACACTTCCATCAGCATATTTAATATTCTGTAAGAAATTTATTAATCATTCCTTTCTTCCTGTTGCATCCCTATCAATCCACCAACCTCAAAAGCTTGGTATTCGTAGTCAGTCAATATCGTACAACGCTAAAAATATTGGATTAAACATTGATGATCAAATTGACCAACAGATAGCGATCGTTAGAGAAACAGACTCACTCAAGATGCAATCATTTGATGTATCACAATATCTTTATATTAATGTTTATCGTTATTGGAACTATGCTCCGCAATTGATAGATTTAGCTAATTCTTCTAAATATCTGGTAATTTACGATCTTGATAGCTTTACTCCAGACCAAATATTTCCTCTCACTTTTGAGAATCGTTCTAATTCTCGTTATCGTATTCCGATTATTGATACTCGCACTATCAAACAATATGGTGATCTGAATTTATCCATATCTAATGAAAGTATTTACGACAATATCTGTAATGATATGGCAGCTAAGATATTAGTTGATTTAAACCTAGATAATTTTCATTTACAGTCAGTAGTTGCTTATATTCAAAAAATCAATTTCTTTCAAAATCTAAGCGTCTTTTTATCTGATGTATTGGATGAACATATCTCTTTGATTTTTGAAATAGATAGTATTTTTTATATTTACAATCTTAGTCTCAAAGATTTAGAGGCTATTATTTACCAAAATTTGCCTATTCGAGAATTGCAAGATACTATTAATAAAAACTCTCAATTTAATTTTGTGTTATTAAGTAGTTATACACAGTTACCAAGTATGAGAGATGTTTTAACTCGTCATTTTTCTACATCTTTATTGATAATAAATAATTCTCAGAACGTTTTTAAAGATATTTGGCGAGAAAAATTAAATTCTCAATTTCCACTATATGGACAACATTTAGACAGGATAAGCTTTTTTGTTAAAAAAGATCGAGAAGTTATAGAAATTAGCTTGCCTCCTAAAGTATGTTATGAAGGTGACCAAGAATTAACTGTTTATGCTGCCTATGATAAAAATGGAATCGAAGAAGAAGAATTTACAATCAAGAAAGATTCTGTTGTATTACAATTTAAGATTAATGATGAACCATTTATTAACAGAGAAACATTAAAAGAACAATGCTATAAAATTGGAAATCAGTATTTTGATGAAGCTATTAGTTCTGAAACTAAAATTAAAGTTCGCTTTCGTATTAAGCCTGGAATTATTCCCAAGTTAGAAATTTTAGATCACCAAGGGCGTATTCTTAATTCATCTCTAGTTGACTTTGAAGAGCCAACACCTAATCTATCTCTGACATCAGGTTTCTTACCTTTGTATGAAATATTGTTATCTCGTCACAACAAATCAAATAGGCTCATAGACACACTTAATCAAGAATGGAGTAGTTTTTCTATCCAATTGAAAGATGACTTTACAGATTTTGCGAATCTATTCGATAACTATCATCAGAACCCAAGTCTAATTAATCAAATATCCCAAAAATCAAGCAATCTCGTTAAGTTAATTAATCAATACGGCAGAATAGATGAAAACGATAGAGGCAAACGGGGGCTTGAATTATATCTCAACATTGATATCAGTCAAGATAATAGCCAAGGGGCTTATATAATAAAGCAAACCTATGAAAAAATAGGCTTGAAAATAGCTTCTTTTTTGGCAACTGCAAAATTACTAGGATTTACAACAAACAATAAGAGTTCAAAAGAACATAATATCGCTTACAAAAAAATCTTAGAAATTGCTGGAAAGGGCTATGCATTTACTAAGAATGTAGAGCTAAACTTCTTATATGAACTGCAATCTATAAATTATGGAAATATTTATAACTTGCCTCATCATGACAAGTATATATATAGCATCCATTTACATAATATTGCTAGAATGTCTTGTTCGTCTGATAGACAACTCAAGTATGTTAGTTTATTTAATTCTAGTTTTCCTTTTTCCCATCAGAAGTTCTATCATAACAATGATTATATCTGGGGATATGCACGTATTTTAATGTGGTATGTAGACTTTAATAACCAATTAATTAAAAATGTATACAAGCAACATTTTGGAACTATTGTAAACCACTGCTGTAGTTTAGATATAACTATTAAAAGTAATCGTGATTACACTAGAGATGCTTTAATTGCTTTAATTTATTTACTCTCTTTCCGTGAATCAGATCCTGAATTTATTCAAATTGACTCTCCACTTTATAATCAAGCCAAAAAACTTTGTAATCAGTTGTCTCTAAATCCTATTCGTTCACAGAGAGCAAATATTGAAGAACCACTTAATTCATTTCTAGATCGATTACTAGATGGAATTGTTACTCAAGATCAAATGCTCCAAATGATTGAAATTGATTAAGCGATCGATATCTGAATTACTTAGACTTATCAACATGAGTAACGGGAGTATCTCAATTAGGCACTGAGTAAAAATATCTAAGAGAAGAGAAATAGCCCTTGAGATAAGCGCACCGATGTTTCAAAACTTGAGCAACATTTTGCTGATTCCACTGAGCACCCGAAATCTTGACCCGACGACCAATCTGCTTAACCGTCGATTCAACAGAGCCAGAACCATTGGTTAGCCCCTGGTTCTGTAGATAAGGTATACGATGACGGGGATTGTGTAAATAAGCCAGAAAATTTATAGCTCGTTTAAATTTATATCCTGTAAAGGCTCAATAGGTGTTTCGGGGAGGTAAAGAAATGAAGAGATTGCTAAAATTGTAGCGAAATCCAGAAGCAGCGAAAACTATGCTGAGTGTGAACTTAGCCCATCTAATTGATAATGCAAAATGGTACGAAACAGTGCGTCAGATGCGATGGACAACAGGAGTATGCTGTCCCAAATGTAAAAGCTCAGAGGTGATCAAGCGCGGCAAAGGTGAAACGCAACCAGCTTGTCAACGATACCAGTGTAAAACTTGCAACACCAACTTTGACGATCTAGACGACACAATATTCGCAGGACATCATCAACCCCTACGGATGTGGATATTGTGTCTGTACTTGATGGGATTAAATCTCTCGAATCGACAAATTGCCCAAGAACAAGACCTAGACAAAGATGTAAGTAGCTAAGCATAAGTAAACTTAAAACCTAGAAGAGCATACCGCCCGCTATGCGGGCGGTATGCTCTTTGGTTTTGGGTTTTAATTATGCCGAACTACTTAATGTAAGATATGACCACTCAATTGCGAGAAGGTATTGACCAAAGCAAGCCAGAAGTAAATTTATCTAGTGCGGTTGAGTGCGATGAGGTGTATGTGGCGGCAGGACACAAGGGCAAACCCGAAGAAGTTAAAAAAAAGGTCGCAAGAGCACGCGTAATCGCCTGTAAGAACTAGTTAATAATGACAGTTATCAGGAATCACAAAATTCTTGACTCTGACTCTTGACATTCCTCGAATTCCCCATGGATAGTCGATCGCATTCAGAGCAGTATTATGTTGTGGGACTTCCCAGAACTTTGAAAGGGAAAGTCCTGTGAGGCGACATAGTAGTAAGCGATTGACTCCTTCATGGGCGACAACAAGAACATTACGAAATTTGAGTTGAGATTGACTTGAATTTAGGAGATTGTGCCATTCTGTCCAGACCCGATCGCTAGCTGATTGTAATGTCTCGCCTGAATAGTTTTGTAAGCGATGGGGATGTTTGCGCCATAGGTTAAACTGCTCTCGATATTGGATTTCAATTTCCTCTAGAGTCATTCCTTGCCAATGACCGCGATGGATTTCGGCAAGAGCGGGACGAGTTTCCAGTGCAATGTTGTGGTGCTGCAAAATAATTGACGCTGTATCTTTAGCGCGAAGCAGTGAACTAGAGAAGGCTTGATGAATTGGTACATTTTTGAGAAATGTAGAAACTTTTTCGGCTTGTAGTTTGCCTTTGTCATTAAGTGGAACATCCGTTGAACCTTGAAGGCGATTTTGGTTATTCCAGTCTGTTTCACCATGTCGAACTAAAATAATGCGAAGTTTGACTGGCTTCACTAAAAGTGATAAAACACTTTCATCTGTGGGAGCAGATTTGGCTGATATGGCGTTAAAAAAGTTTAATTTAAGCATCACAAGCTTCTCCTAAAAAGATGATTGTGGTTAGTTCTCAAAATGCCAATAATCTGTTTGAGAATCAATCACATTTATCTATCACTCAAGCGACTAATAATTTTGCAAAATTTCCATAGGAGAAATGGTCTCAGTGGGACTGACTCACTGAGACCATTTCTCTAGGTTCGTTGGCGATCGCTTAACTATTCTCTGACTGTTTGCAGTTCAGCGATCGCAGGGGCTTGAGTTGCAGGTATTAATTGGTGGAAGAGATGTAGCACACCTGTTTGATGATGGAGTGAATTGTAGATGGGATCTGCCATCAAGATTTGATGAGCTTTTTTCATCTGCCAGAGAGGAAGTCGTGGATAGAGGTGGTGAATGAGATGGTATCCTTCGTTATGGGTTCCGATGAAGAAGTTAATCAGAGGGTTGAGAATGCGATTGCGGCTAACATAAATGTCGTATTCGTAATTAGATTCCATCAGTGGATAGTGCTCAGCTAGCTGAATAATAATGCCAACCCAAATGGCACTGGTGAAGAGGGGGACAATCCAGTAGAGCAGAACTGGTATGCCTAAACCTCCCCAGAGCAGGACAGAGAGTAGTACTGTCAAATAGGATAAACGAATCACCCGCTCGGTGCTTTTTTCGTAGGGATTCCAGACACGATTTTTGAGTAGAAAGGTGACGTAACCGAAAGTCTTGAAGGGAATCATCCATAGAAACTGTTGAGCATTTTCGGGAGAGCAGCCTTCACCATATAGCCCCTGTTCAACGATCGCCATGTGGTCAACGTCGCGTTCTGTACCGAGGTTAGGATGATGACCATTTTGCAGGGAATTATGAGTGTTGTCATAGCCACTAGCGCTTTCAAGAACTAGCCATGAGGCAAATATAGTCGAAAGGATGTAATTGAGTTGGGGATTTTTGGCGATCGCATTGTGGGTTGCCATGTGGTTGATCACTCGCAATCCCCGTTGTTTTGCACCAATGACTAAAACTGAGAGCATGTAGGCTAAAATCGCAAGAATCAAGGGTAGATTTTGCCAAGCCCACAGGGATATGCCGATCGCGCCTGTGATGCAGATCCAGTCTTCAAGTAGCATCAGGATGCCATGCCAGTTATCCAGTTTGTGTAATTTCTGAATCTCTGAGATTAAGGCTTTGTCAAAGCGATGGCGTTTGAACTTAGATTTGGAATGCATTGGCTACTCCTAGAGATATAGATACATAATCAAATTTGAGAAAATCAGCGATGAAACTGATTTATTGCTGTTTATCTATCTGTCTAGAGAAAGCTAATTTTGCACGTTTTAGATCGAAAATGCGCGCCATAGAAATCTAAAGCAACCCAAAATCAATAAAGGCGGCACAATGTGCCGCCTTTATTGATTTTATTCTCTATAAGCGCGAATTATGGCGTGGGTTCCTTGTTCACTGCCTTGACCATCATCCATGGCTTTAACGAGATTGAAGAGTTGGGATGTGAATTCAAAGGCAGGTAAGGGTTTGCTATTCTCTCCCAAAGCTTCTTTAGCGAGACGGAGGTCTTTGCTCATATGTTTGATCGCAAATCCAGGAGCAAAGTCACCGTCGATGATTTTGTTCCCGAGATTGGCTAGTTGCCATGAACCTGCTGCACCTGTGCTACAGACTTCGACAACTAATTTGGGATCGACTCCTTGATTAATCGCAAATTCGATCGCTTCACAGACACTGGCGAGGTTAACGGCGCAGAGTAGTTGATTGCAGAGTTTGATGGCTTGTCCGTTTCCTGATTCACCGCAGTAGGTGATGGATTTACCCATAGCTTGAAAGATTGGTAGCGCTTCTTCAAAATCTAGGCGATCGCCGCCGACCATGATCGTGAGGGTGGCGTTTTGTGCGCCGATGTCGCCGCCTGAGACGGGGGCATCAAGGAAGCGTAATCCTTTAGCTTGTAATTCCTTGGCAATTTCACGGGCGGCTTGGGAGCCGATGGTACTCATATCAATGATCAGGGTTCCTTGTTTGGCATGGGTGGCGACGCTATTTTCACCTAGGAGGATTGAGCGCACGTCTTGGACATCGGAGACGCAGGTGATCGCGATGTCGGCATTGGTAACGGCTTGCTCGATGGTTTCAGCGATTTTGACTCCTGCGGCGGCGGCGATCGCGGCGATGGGGCGACCTGCGGTGCGATTCCATGCGGTGACGGCTAAATTATGTTTGGCAATATTGATTGCCATTGATCCGCCCATTATGCCGAGTCCGAGAAAAGCAATGTTTGTCATAGTTTAGATAGTTGGAAGGTTGAGAGGTTTGATGATTGAAGGTTACGTTGTTATAAGTAGCTAGCTAGGCATAATTAAAAACTAAAACCAGAGAGCGTACCGCCCGCTTAGCGGGCGGTACGCTCTTCTAGGGTTTAAGTTTGCTTATGCCTAGCTACTTATCAACTGTGATGTTTCTTTTTTTGCAAATTTTTTAAGGTTTTGCTCCATTTGCACCGTGCTTATCGCGGCGCAAATGGCTATATAGAACTCACATTGAATGAAAAAGAGAACCCTGTCACAGCAGGCAACGCCTAAGCCGTTGCCTGCTATGTTGTTAGCCTAGTCCTTGGCAAGTGAAGGCTGCCCAGTAGGTGGGATTCTCAAAGGGGCGAGGATGGACAAATACTGAAAATAGATTAGCTTCGAGACTGGGCTGGAATTTTCCGTTGTCGTATTTGCCATTTTTTGCTTCGTCTAGGGCTGTTTGGGCAGATTCCCTTGCGGCTGTGCCTTCGGGGAGGCTCAAGGTGTAGTCGCGCAGTTGGTTGATGTAATCTTGGATTGAGTTTTCTAAGGCATCGCCAAATTCTGCTTCGATTTCTGCGCCTGACATCTCGCGGAGTTGGGATTGGGCGATTTGGAGGGATTGGGCTTTGCGGTGGTGGGGATTTTTACTTCTGTCGCGGTAGTAGAGGACGCAGATGAGGGCGGCGGAGAGTTGCTCGACTGACCAGAGTGTGCCGAAGACGGTGCGTGCGCCGACACAGAGGAAGCCACTGGCGATCGCAAAGATATCATCGGTAAGTTTTTTACTCAGTCCTAGTCCTGTTTCGCAGCAGGAGAGGAAGATATCAGAGAGTTGGGGTAAGCGCCATGTGAGGATTTGGGCAAGGGTGATGTCGCCATCGGCGGCGGTGAGGCTGGCGTTAAGGGGTTCGCCAAAGTCGAAGTTGCCGTGATGATAGACATGGAAGATGTTGACTTGGTGGATCAGTTGTTTGTAGGCGGCTTTGGTGGCTTGCTCGATGCCTTTGAGGTGGTTGCTTGGGGGGATTTGGCAAAGTTTAGCAATTTCAGCTCCTTGGAATTGGGCATAGGGGACATCGAGGCTGGCTCCTGCGACCAGTCCATAGGTGAGAGGTTCGGGGATGGGGTCACGGACTTGGCAGAATTGCAGAACTTGGCAACTGGGAGCATAGCGGATGGTGAAATGGTCTCCGAGGTACGATCCCCCTAAATCCCCCTTGATAAGGGGGACTTGAGAGTTCTCTGTCCCCTTAGCAAGGGTGACTTGCTCTGCTTTCCCCTTGCTAAGGGGTGCTGTCTCTTCTCCCCCCTTCGATAAGGGGGGCTGGGGGGGATCAATAGGTAGGGCGATGAAGGGGATTTGATGGAGGTAGAGGTGGGGAATGAGGATGAGGTCGGTAATGCCTTGGAGGTATTCGGCGATCAGGTGGTTGAGTTGGAGTTTTTGGGAGAGTTCGGTGAGGAAGTTTGGGGCGTTGTTTGCCCATTGTTGAGGGTTGTTTTTAGTTTTGGGAATCCATAATTTGTTCCCTTCTTCATCTTTGCCAACTTCATCAGCAATCCATTCTTTCCAAATCCAATTTTGCAAAGTTTCGTCACTTGAGTTGGGGATAATATGGAGATCGATCTTCACCCCCTGCTCCCCTCCCAACTTGGGCGAGGGGAGATTGAGATCGTGGCGGATGATGAAGATGTAGGTGTTGGCGTTGGTGCTGAAGAAGTTGAGGATGGCGGTGGTGGTGCTGCCTTGGAGGAGTTGGGCGGCGGCAGTGAGGTCGATGGAGGCGACTCTGGCTCCTGCGGCGGCTAGGGGGTCGCGTTGGCGGACTTCTTGGTAGAGGCGATTGATTTCGCGGCGGTGGTGGTCGATTTTGGCTTGTTCGTTTTCTTTGGGGGTGCGGCGGAGGCTGTCGGCGGTGGCGAGGTTGTGATTTTGGTTGTAGGGGTGATAGATTTTGTCGATTTCGCTTTGGTGATCGTCGATTTGATCGAGGATTTCTTGGACTTCGGGGGGGATTTCACCGTTTTTGTAAAAGTCATGGACATGCATGAGGTCAAGTAAGCGCTTGGATCGGGAGCGTTCGACATAGCTAAAGGCTTGTGCGTACTCCTCAAGGTTGATATATGCCTGCACGATGTTGCTATAGATTTCAATAGAATTTGCCTGTACTTCTTCACGACGGGTTTCATCCCTTGACCAACTGCGTATATTTTCCACTGCTTCAATGGCGATGCTATAGCCCTCAATGGCAATTTCCCATAGTCCTTGTTTAAAGCCAAAATTGCCGAAATTTCTGGCAGTTTTGAGACAATCAGTAGATCTCATATCTGAAGTATAGACCCGCAAGGCGTTGCGATAGGAAGCGATCGCCCGTTCGATCTCTTGCTTGGGATTCTCGGAGAACGGTGCTAAATCGCTGTAGGCGTTGCCAAGATTATTTTGGGTCGTTGCGTATGCTT
>NZ_SELU01000037.1:0-55034 GCF_006861605.1 Pseudanabaena sp. UWO310
TGTCCCACCAGTTCATCATTTTTCTTCCCTACTTTTACTTGCTTTTTACTACTTTAACCCCATCCGTACCATCTACCTGAAACCCCCTTCTCGTTTACCTTTCAAAGATGACGTGAAAAGTAAGAAATAAAGTCAGTTCGAGTTAAGCTGGCAAATTGTAAAAAGCCCAAAGGTAAAAGCCTTGCGTAGCAAGGCTTTTACCTTTGGGCTTTGAGAAAGGGTTGGCGTAGCCAACCCTTTCTCAAAGCCCGTTTCAAATTATCCTGAACTGACGTTAAATAGATAAGGATGGGCGGCTTGCCGCCCATCCTTATCGCTTAGATTTAATACCAATTCACGAAAGTGTGACAACATTTTTGTGAATTAAACAGCAAATCCAGTAAGGTTTTGAGATTCCCAAAATGGCATTGCCATTTTGGGAATTGGTATAACTGGGGAATTCTATAGGTTTAGAAACAAACCGTAATATTAGTTTGTAACTTTAACAACAATCTTTAAATTCTTAAAGTCGCAATATTCATATCTATACATATAGAAATAAATATTTTTTCTTAGTTAAGCCTCACCGTAGGGCTTGAATAATGTGATGTTTTAATCTAAAAAACTCTTAGTTTTGAAGCTATAGGAATAGATGGAGATGTCTCTGGGTGTTATTTACCATTTAAGAGATTTGTATCTTAGTTTTGATTGTATTGATAACTACAAACAGACTCTAAGTACCTCAGCATAATTAAAATCCAGATCTAAAACCTGCGGCGCATGCGCAGCGTGCGCCGCAGGTTTTAGGGTTTTATATTTAATTAAGCCCACTTACTTATTAGTATCGAAACTATCTTAATTAAGTATTACTCATGTCAAAGTTAATTCTTGGTTTTTCAAGGATTTTCTGAGGATTGACATGACATTGCCAATTACCTGCCTGAATGCGCTTTCTAAGTCTGTTGGATTAGTAGCAGTTTATAAATCCGCTTTTCTTAAGAGTGATTTGTGATTGCTCGATATCTTCTTTGAGAAGCGTTATCACCTTGTTTTCGTTACTATAAATAGCTCAAAAAGATTGAAATTTAATTTCTTGTGAGTCTATTGTAAGGATGACATTAGGAATAACCTCAATCATAACTAAGTAGTTCGGCATAATTAAAAACTAAAACCAGCGAGCATACCGCCCGCTACGCAGGCAGTATGCTCTTCTAGGTTTTAAGTTTACTTATGCCTAGCTACTTATCACTTAAGTGACTACTTCTCAAGAACTAAATGCTGTATAGATATTTTAAGGTGAACTATGTCTGATGCCAATCGTTCTGGAGGTGGAGAACTCAAGCCAACTCTAGGTTTAATTGGTGTAACAATTAACGCGATGGCGCTAATTGCACCAGGAGCATTCCTATGGACGACCTATCAGCTCCAAGCTCCCAAGGCTTCTGCACCAAATATGTGGGCATCAGTTGCGATCGCCACTGGAATTGCCTTACTTACAGCCAGTTGCTTTGCCACTCTCTCCAAAGCCTATTCCGCTGCTGGTGCTGGAAGTTCCTACTATTATGCTGAAGCAGCCATCATAGCTAAAGAGGAACACAAACACTTCCGATTTGCTCGCATCGTCAAATTTCTTGTGGGCTGGTCATCGCACCTCTACTACTGGGTCTACCCAGGAGTGATGGTTGCCTTCATGGGTACTCTAGTCATATATATCGGTCAGCTATTCAATCCTAGTTTTGCTTCGACTGGAGCATGGCAGGTTGCTATAAGCGTCTTATTTGCTATTTTTGTCGGCATCATTGCTCTTTTTGGTGTAACGGGTTCGACCTTAATCAATATTATTATTAATATTATTCAGATCGTCTCCTTGGTAGTTTTGGGACTTCTATTCATTATTTTTCGATTAGGGCATCCAGAATTCCAGTACGAACATGCTAATGCCCTTAGCGTCGTTTTACCCCATGATTTTCCAGGCTTGATCTTCCAAGTTAGCATCGCAATTTTACTTGTGGTGGGATTCGAGTCAGCTACCGCTTTAGCAGGAGAAGCAATCAATCCCAAACGCGACGTACCAAGAGCCGTTATTCTCTCCTTAGTCATTCAAGCCTGTATCTGCTACTTCTTTGAATATTTTGGAGCTAACTTCTTTATTAGCAATGCCTATGCTGGCGTTATTAATAAGGCTGGCGAGCAAGCCTCCTTTACGGCTGGCTTAGATCCTAAGATTACTAATTTGGGTGAGGCAATCAAAGCTTTGAGCCTTGACGCATCTAAATATGAGGGAGGAAGCATCTTGACTGGTTTTGATGCGGCTGCTCAATCAGGTGCGCCGATTGGCGATATGGCAAGGATCTTAGGAGATACCCTGTTGGGTGGGCATGGATTCGCCCTCGTCCTGATTATGGCGATTTCCGTACTTTTAGCACTGGTTGGTACGACTTTATCTTCTCTTTCAACGGGCGTTCGTATTACTTATGCTATGGGAATCGATGGAGAACTCCCAAGTATATTTGGTAGATTACACAGAAAATTTCGGACTCCCCATATCGGTATAATTTTCTTGACATTGATTTCCGCAGGAATCGGCGGTTATGGCGTACTCAATGTCAATAATTTGACTCAAGTAACGTTGATGTCAAACATAGGCACTTTCATCTTTTATGGACTCACCTGCCTAGTTACCCTAGTCGCTACTTTAGATCATCTACTGGAAGAACAAACCAATCCCATCACAACTGTAGTTATTCCCATCCTTGGCACTATTTTAAACTTTGCCATGCTGTTTGCTGTATTTTACTTTGGGTTTACGGCGGGCGGTGATTCGGCAAGGAACTCCCAGATTGCGATCGGAACTGGTATTGCCTTCTTTGTAGTTGGGTTTGCGTATATCTTGATTCAAGGAGCGGTGAGCGGCAAATCTATTTTCTTGCCTCCTGATATCAGCCATCCTCTCCGTGAAGAACCATCGGAAACTCGCCGCTAATGTAACTTCTATCTAGCTGTGACAAATCTTGCTACGGCTATATTCATCATGCCTATCCTTTCCATTCCCACTATTTAGAAATCAAATCCAAAATCTATGGACTTAATCATTGCGATTATTCAGCCTTCCAAACTTGATGAAGTAAAAGATGAGTTAGTCAAAATTGGCGTTCAAGGCGCAACTGTGACGGGCGCTAAGGGTTTTGGTAGGCAAAAAGGTCGCCCTTTGGCATTCTTGGGACTTCAGGGATTCGATCGCCAACCTTTCTCCGTAGACTTTATCCCTAAGATCAAGATTGAGATCGTGGTCTCTAGCGATATTACCGATACAGTTGTCGATACTATTGTCAAAACTGCTCATTCTGGGAAGATTGGTGATGGCAAGGTATTTGTCATACCTGTAAAAAGAGCGGTACGAATTCGGACTGGCGAAGAAAATGAAGAAGCCCTTTCTCTAGAAGAAGCCCTCGCCTAGATCGAAGAATATCCTGAAAGCAATGACTTATTGCAGCAAGAAGAAGATGTCCCAAAATGGCACATCTTCTTCTTGGGTTTATTTATTATTTATTCAGTATAAGCAGCCATGAAAAAATGGGAAATACAACCCAATCGATGGAATAACTTAACCTTGAGGCAACAACAAAAAATCTATAAATCTGGCTTGCGCCTATCGATCAAGGTGATGTTTGGCATCACAGTTGCCAGTCTTTTAGTTGAAACTATTCTTGGAAAATAGGGTTTTCAAGTTAAGAAATGGCTACGCCATTTCTTAACTTGAAATACCGCCCGCGTAGCGGGCGGTATCCTCTTCTAGCTACTTACCGAAATTTGATTATGTCTTGGCTGGAATGGATAGGATATTAATTAATGGCGAACACATTAAAGTCGTTACGATCGCCATAATTACCATGATCGTAAATAGGGTAGGTGTGATTAATCCCTGCTCCAAACCGATATTTAAAATAATTAATTCCATCATTCCCCTTGTATTCATCAAAGCGCCCACGGTCATCGAATCACGCCAACTTTCACCCGACCACCTCGCGGCTACAGTACAGGCAAGCCCTTTACCCAAAACAGCGATCGCAATGATCAGTAGCGTAATCATTACCAACTGGGGCGTATTTAGCAAGCCTAGCTGCGTATTTAATCCCGAAAACACAAAGAAAATTGGTACGAGTAGAGAAGTGGTCAGGTACTCCAAATGGTGGTGTACGGATTCGGCAAAATGTCCGCGAGGCATCACCGTGCCAAGGATAAAGGCTCCAAAGATGGCATGAACGCCAACAAAATCGGTGTAATAAGCACAGAGCATCATGATGATGAAGACAAAAGTTAAGGTTTGGATTGTCACTTCACCATCGCGGCGCGTCCAGTAGCTAAATACCCGTAGGAATCTCCTACCCACAAACCACATAAACAACACATAGGCTAAAGTGCCGCCGATCGCAATAATGGCAACATTAATAGAGCTTTTAATACTGGCTAGCACTAAAGCAAGGAGACACCAAGCGATCGCATCGTCCAAGGAGCCTGCGGCGAGTACCAAAGTGCCGAGCTTAGTCTTAATTAATCCCCGTTCATGCAAAATCCTTGCTAGCATCGGAAAAGCGGTAATTGACATGGAGGCTCCCATATAGAGCGCTGCTGCCCAAGGGGTAGTCGTGGGACTAAATAAACTGCCCCCATCATGCAACATAAAAGCTGCGATCGCGCCCAGACTAAATGGGGCAATGATCCCCGCGATCGAGACAATGCCCGCACTTCTAGCCCGATTTTTTAATAGATCTGTATTTAGCTCCAAACCTACTAAAAACATATAGATCATTAGCCCAACTTGGCTCAGAGCATACAATACCGACATTGAGGGATTAGGAAATAGATGCATGGCATCAGCAACTATCGGAGTTTTGGGAAATAGCCACTGTTGCACATTTGGTGCGATCGCCCCGAATAGGGAAGGACCAAGCATGATCCCCGCCAACATCTCTCCCACCACATCGGTTTGTCCTAAATAACGTTTACCGATATATGAAACGCCTCGGCAAACTGACAAAATCACAGTCAATTGCAACAGCAGCTTAAGCAGTAATTCCGAATTTGTCATAAATCCCTGCAATTTTGTATGGCTCAGACAATAAAAAAAGTATCCTTGTGCAAGGATACTTGAATCATACAAAAAAGCAGCGAGGGTTCTTGATTCCCTCTTTGTTTTTTTATTGCGGCGAGTCAAGTACGCGATCGATTAATCCATACTCAAGCGCTTCCTGTGAAGACATGTAATAATCACGGTTCATATCCCGTTCGATCTTTTCTAAGGGCTGTCCAGTACGTTTAGCATACTCAGAATTGAGCTTTTGACGAATCCGAATAATTTCCCTAGCCTCAATCTCGATATCTGAAGCTTGACCTCTCGTCCCACCCGATGGTTGGTGAATCATGATGCGGGCATTGGGCAGCGCATAGCGCTTACCCTTTGCACCAGCCATCAGTAAATACGAACCCATAGATGCAGCTAGTCCGACGCAAATAGTGGTTACATCAGCCTTAATATGCTGCATCGTGTCAAAGATCGCCAATCCTGCGGAGACAGAGCCCCCAGGAGAGTTGATATACATGTAGATATCCTTGGTTTGATCTTCCGAATCAAAGTACAGCATACGGGCAATCATCGAATTTGCCATCCCATCTGTAACTTCGCCACTCATAAACATAATGCGTTCTAGTGACAAACGTTCGTAGATATTGATCCACTGCGTGTAGGAATCACCAGGATAGCGATAGGGAACTCTAGGAACACCGATAGGCATGATTTTGAAATTGGTGGTTGATGGTTGGTGATTGACTTTAAGCTAATAGCTTTTAGCTAAACAAGAGCTGGAACGGCTTTCGGTAGGTCTTTGGTACTTTCAAGTACGCGATCGATCAAGCCGTATTCTTTTGCTTGTTCGGGAGTCATATAAAACATGCGATCCATATCCTTAGTGAGGACTTCGGATGATTTTCCTGTAGTACGGGACAGGATTTTTAACATCGATTCGCGATTGGTCAGTACTTCCTTTGCCTGAATCTGTAAGTCAGAGGCTTGTCCTCTAGTCTGACGACGGGCTTGGTGGAGAACAATCGTGGCATTGGGAAGGCTAGCGCGGAAACCTTTAGTTCCACTGGCGAGAATCATTGCTGCTGTTCCCATCGCCTGTCCGAGACAAATAGTATGGACGGGGGGCTTAATATAGTTAAGGGTGTCACAAATGGCAAAGGCTTCGGTTTCAAAGCCGATCGCATCACCTGTGTACCATGATGTGCCTGTAGAGTTGATATACATGAAGATCGGTTTTTCAGGATCTTCGTATTGTAGGTAGAGAAGTTGAGCGATGAGCAATTCTGTAACATCGACTCCAAGCTGCTGTTTGTATTCGTCGGGAGATACAAGAGGCAACCCAAAGTAAATAATTCGCTCTTTTAATAATAGCGAAGGCAAGTCAGGCGGCGGTGTGCGTCCGTATGACGAATCCCCTGAATAGGCGGCTTGTGCGGCTTGGGGAACAGAGCGAGAAGGTCGATCCATGTTTATTCGTGTTAATGACACTAACATTGCTAGCTTATCACAGCGATCCCACTGCATTTGGAAACAATAGCCAAGTTTGAGGTAGGGTTAGCCGTCTAATCGCCATCAAGCCAGCGGCTCATTGCGTAACTGCTATCGCCGCTTAGCTACTTAGCCGCTATAAAATTTGGGACAAGAATTTTTTGGTGCGTTCTTCTTTGGGATTTTGAAAGAATTCTTCAGGGGTTGCCTCTTCAACAATTATGCCGCCATCCATAAACACGATGCGATCGGCAACTTCACGGGCAAAGCCAACTTCGTGAGTAACGACGACCATAGTCATTCCTGAATCGGCGAGCGATCGCATTACATCTAGAACTTCGCGCACCATTTCGGGATCAAGGGAAGAGGTCGGCTCATCAAAGAGCATAACCTTGGGCTGCATTGCCAAGGCTCTGGCGATCGCTACTCGCTGCTGCTGTCCGCCCGATAGCTGTAGCGGATATTTGTGAGCCTGTTGCGAAATCCCAACCCTCTCTAGTAATTGGATGGCTACCTCTGAAGCTTTGGTCTTTGACCACTTGCGTACCCATGATGGCGCAAGGGTGATATTTTGCAAAACCGTAAGATGGGGAAATAGATTAAATTGCTGAAATACCATGCCAACTTCGCGTCTGATCGCGTCGATATTGCGATGATTGGCAGGTGACAACTCAAATCCATCCACGAAGATTTTGCCCTGTTGATATTCCTCTAAGGCATTAAAAGTTCGGGTAAATGTCGATTTCCCCGAACCAGAGGGACCCATAATTACGACGACTTCCCCACGGTTTACCGTCAGACTCACCCCTTTAAGAACGTGAAAACTGCCATACCACTTATGTACGTCTTGAGCAATAATCATCGGCTCGGTCATGGATGGCTTGGAATCTATTGTTTCTTGCATATTGTTGTCACACTTTCGTGAATTGGTATTAAGTGCTAGGAATAAATAAACTTAAAACCTAGAAGAGCGTACCGCCCGCACAGTGGGCGGTATGCTTTCTGGTTTTGGTTTTTAATTATGCTGAACTACTTATCTCATGAGGGCTAAAGGTTGCCTTGGTAAACTACACGGGCATCTACACCGATCGCCGATCGCATTAGTGTCTTTAATACTTCAGCCCGATCGCGATCGGGATAACCTTGCACCATAATAATATTGCCAAATCGTGAAGGAATAATTCTGGCACTAGGGACAGCACTGCGTACCCGATTGAGAATCTCATCGTCGGCAGAGGGAATCACAACTAAATAGGGGGTCGTATCCTTTGCTGGTGGCGGCACTAATGCGGCTAGTTTGGCATTGTAGGGAACTGGGTAGGGAACTGGAGTTTGGATGACGGTAGGCGTGGTAGGCGTAACGGGGGGAGTTTGGGCTGGTGGATCGTTAGGAATAAATTGCGATCGCGGCGGGGTAACTGGTTGAGGTGGAATGACGGGGATCGGATCGCGATCGATCAGTATTTCATTGGGGTTTTGAGAAATCTTGGATGATGGAGTTACGGTTGCCTTGATTGAATTATTGCTTGGAGGAATGGTCGTCGCGCTTTGATCTGGGGGCGTTTGCGCTGATGTCGTCTGAGTAGAGGTGAGTTGACTAGAAGTGACTGCTGGTACTTCTGGTAAAGGCTCAATGAAGATACTGCTCTTGGATGGGGCTAGGGCAGTCGGGGGCGTAACGGGACGATTAAAACTAGGTTGGGGCGATCGCGTGATTTCGACGCTATCGAGCCCCGTGTTACCATTACTGCTGCCTGTATTGGTAGTAGCAGTCGGATTAGTAATAGCACTGTTGCCATTAACGCTCGGTAATGCTGATGTAGTCGCAGGGACAAAGGGCTGAGTCGGCGTTTGTGGAGCAGGGGTAGTGGGGGCTTCTCCGACAAAAGCAATATCGCCAGCAATTTTAGTAGGATCGAGTTCGTTCCCCACCGCCACTTGTGTAACTCCAGAGTTATTATTCAAGTCTTTCCCAAGGTTATTGCGAAAGATATTTTTGCCGAGGCTGGTCGAAGTACCTAAGTCGGGCGTGGGATAGCCTTTACGATCTTTGAGGATCACCACTCCATTCCGCTGACTGTCAGTAATTAAGTTATTGCGTAGGGTGGGAGCCGATAGATTAGAAATAATAATTCCATCGGTATTATTGAGAATATTGTTATTGCTCACGGTTACCTGTGATTTCTGACCGATCGCCAGTCCAAACCCCGTACTCTCAAACGTATTATTGCGGATATCGCCCGTACTACTACCCACAGCCGAGAGTCCATTTGCCCCATTTTTCTTGAAGAGGTTATTGTCAACGATCGCCTCGGCATTTCCCGTTAAAAATACCCCTTCGCGATCGCTATTTATAAAAGTATTATTACTAACTGCTACCTGCTTACTCGATTCAACCCAAACTGCTGTTCCCCTAGTATTAGGATTCGTAATCGTTAACCCTTCAATACGCGCACCATTGTCCGTAAGCACCGTAATATTTTGACTGGCAAAGGATGGACTAATAAATTTGCCTCCTCCCTTAATTACAGTATTTATACCCCGCACCGTTGGTTCACCCCGAAGGGTTACACCTGCGGGGATTCTCAAAGGAAACTCTTCCCCAGTCTCGGCACTGTAAACTCCCTGTTGTAGCTGAATTACTGTACCCGCGATGGGTTTATTGGCTAAAGCTGTGGTAACGGATGAGTAGGGATTATTGGACGAACCATCTCCCTTAGGATTGGGATTGGGTGAGACATAGATTAATGGGGTTGTCTGTGGTAATGGGTTGCCGTCCTGTTGACTGATTTTCCAAGCAGGAATCGGCAATGGATATGCTGGTGGCAATATGACCAACCCCGTTATGCTTGTGGCGATCGCGCTGAAGAAAATAGGCTTGCATCGCATACAGAATATCCTCATTAACCAACAGATAAAATCACATCAAAAATCACATCAAAAATATGTGATTTTGCCAATCAAAATACACGAAAATTCAACTACTTGCAAAGTTATGGCTGTCGCCAAGTTTACCAGATCAAAAAGCCAAGAATTGATGGGCGGCGCTTTGCGCCGCCTATCAATTCTTGGCTTTTTAGTGCAGAGCATAATTAACACCCAGTATCAAAACCTGTAGCGCACGCGCAGCGTGCGCTACAGGTTTTGGGGTTTTATATTTGATTGTGCCTAGCTACTTATACCAATCCCCAAAAGTGTAGCTACACTTTTGGGGATTTAAAACCAAACCCAGTAAGGGTTTTAAAATCACAAAATGGCGTAGCCATTTTGTGATTTGGTATTAGCTGCGGAAGCGAAGATCGAGCGATCGCAGGAATGCAGATTTAGAAGCAGAAGAGATAGAATAGGATTTATGTTTACCATGTCTTAACCTAATGTCAGACACACTTATGGTGGAAGCATTGCCGAGCCTATTGCCGATCTTGGCGATCGCGCCAGCCCAATTATTACGGGGAAATGGAATTTTATCGCAGCTCCCACAATATCTATCTCGCTACGGGAATAAAGCTTTAGTAATTGCAGGGGAGAAAGCGAAGCAAGCCACCGCCAGCCATTTCGGAAACACTACTCTAGAAATCATCTATGCACCTGCGATCGCCGATTGTACCGATGCAAATTTAGCAATATTGCGCCAAATCGTTCAGCAGGAAAAGCCCGATGTGATTGTGGGTATCGGTGGTGGCAAGGTATTAGATACGGCAAAATTGATCGCCCATCAGCATCAATTACCGATCGCGACCGTTCCCACTACGGGTGCAACCTGTGCCGCATGGACAGCGTTGAGTAATGTCTATGACGAGCAAGGAGCCTTTGCCTACGATGTAACCCTCGATCGCTGTCCCGACATCATGTTTGTGGACTACGACGCGATCGCGACTGCGCCTAAGCGCACCCTCGTTTCAGGAATTGGCGACGCGATCGCTAAGTGGTACGAGTCATCGGTCAGCAGCGGCAGCAGCCAAAAAACCATGGTGATTGCGGCTGTTCAAGAAGCAAGAATTCTCCGCGATATTTTGTTTCAAAAGTCAGCCGAGGCGATCGCTAATCCCCACGGTGGCGCATGGCGAGAAGTTGTCGATGCTTCCGTATGTTTGGCAGGAGCGATCGGCGGTATTGGGGGCGCAAGCTGTCGCACTGTGGCGGCTCATGCGGTTCACAATGCCCTCACCCATCTCCACCAAACCCACGGCACATTACATGGTGAAAAGGTTGCCTATGGCATTCTCGTCCAGCTTCGCTTAGAAGAATTTCAGGGCAATCAACTAGCGACAACATCTCGCCATCAATTGCTTAAGTTTTATGAAGAAATCGGTCTGCCAACCTCTCTCGCTGATCTGGGCTTGAGCCAAGTTACCCTCGCCGAATTAGAGCAAATTGCCGCGATCGCCTGTCAGCCCAATTCTGATATTCATCGTTTACCCTTCACCGTTTCCCCCAGTCAAGTTCTGGCAGCGATGGTTTCCACAACCAGTCCCATTACCGCCACCATTTAAAGCAAAAGCCTCGCCAAGCGAGGCTTTTGCTTTGTTTAGCGAAGGCTGGGTAATTCAATAGCGATCGCCTGTTGCTGCATTTTTTTGAAGACGTTATAAAAGCCATTGGCACGGGATGGCGTGAGGC
The DNA here is from genome assembly GCF_006861605.1 of Pseudanabaena sp. UWO310. Classification (NCBI taxonomy): domain Bacteria; kingdom Bacillati; phylum Cyanobacteriota; class Cyanophyceae; order Pseudanabaenales; family Pseudanabaenaceae; genus Pseudanabaena; species Pseudanabaena sp. UWO310. The sequence goes on from NZ_SELU01000037.1 coordinate 11,171, forward strand.
TAGCGACTAAACCTGTATCCTTAATGAAGTCGGGGGTAAGCAACTCAATTTCCTTTTGCGTTAAGCCACCCATACAGACCGATAGCAAGCCGACAAATCCTTTACTAATCAACGCATCCGAGTCCCCTGCAAATAGGACTCGTTCGTTGGCATCTAGTTTTGCTACCACATATACCTGTGATACACAGCCCTGTACTTTGTTTTCAGGGGTTTTGAGAGTTTCGGGAAACGCCTCGAGTTTCTTCCCGTATAAAATCAGTTGTTCATAACGTTGCTTCGGATCGGAAAGCCTGTGAAATCGCTGGACAATGCGATCGATGGCTTCAGGTAAATGGGTCGGGCTTGACATTAGCTTTGGAAATATTTGGAGATGATTTTCAAGATTTAGACAGAAAATCTTAGAGCTATTCCAGTTTAAAGGATCTGATCGCATCTTGTGGGGCGATCGCCTAAATCCATCATCACCAATTAGCAAGGCGATCGTAGTTGATGTAAATCTAAGGGTAAAGTTTCTGCAACATTAAAGCTTGTCTGATCATTAAACGCTTGGGTTCATTTAGCTTCAATAAAAATATTGTAGTTCTGCCAATAGTAGTTTTTCCTAAAATATAGCCTTGATCGATTTGAAAATGTTCATTCCATTCGTGCAATCGAGGGTTAAATAGAACCATAATTTGTTTGGTAATTGGATCGATGCTGGTTAAATCTGAACCTTTATATCGATTACATGGCAGGCAAGCCAGTACTAAATTTTCTTCGGTTGATAAGCCGCCATGCTTGACTGCTGTGGCATGATCCACTTCATGACTATAAATGGAAAATGGAGAAATTTTGATGGATTAGACAATATTCGCATTTCCCATCTGCGCGATCAGTTACTAATTGTCTAAGCTGATTGGAAATATAGGAGGTCATGCTGAATGCGAAACACTGGAATTTTTAGTTTGTATTGCGGTATAGGATCGGATTTTTAGCATTGTCATTAAAACATCAAGCTGTTCGTAGAGATTAAGTTCAGCTATTTCAGAGGGGAGCAGATTTGAATCTCGATTCTTTTGTAGAAGTTCCTGTAGGCGAGTTTGCGATCGCTCGGAAACTTTGAAGTTAGCAATCTGTTCGGATGTGGGACGATTTACTAAAAAGTCAATAATTTCTAGATAGGTTGGGAAGTCAGTGGGTAAACGATTGCTGGGCAATTCAAGACTATCTATAGCTTTGTTGAGGAGTGAGGCATTAATTAGACGCGCAAAAATTTCTGAGATTTGATTTTGATATGGGGCTAGCCTTTGGGCTAATTCGTCTGGAATGTCAATGGTTAGCTGTGCCATTTGTTTGTTTTGGGCTGCAATGGTTACATTATAGGCAAATATCTTAATGGGGTGATCGCCTAAATCCATCATCACTAATTAGCAAGGCGATCGCTATTTAGATTTTGAAGATCTAAGGCGTTGTTTTGCAGAATCATAGGCGGGATCATGTTCGTCAAAGCTAATGATTCTAACGGTTTTAGGAAAAGGAGATTCAACTACTCGATAAATTAGTCGATATGCACAGTCTCCCCAATCAATCTCTAGCGCTCGATAGTTTGCCAAATCCCCTTTTAATGCGTGATTGGGAAAATATTGATTTGTTTGTAATGGATTTGTCGATAGAAGTTGTTTGAGACTGGGATACAAGTTCTGTATTTGCACTGGCAGCTTTTGGATATCCTGTTGAATTACCAGTTGATTTTCCTGAATTGCGTAAAGAGACTTCGCTTTGCGTTTTTTGTTTTTTCCCACTAGCTTTGAAAATACTTATTTGTTGCTGCAAATTATCTAGATCTATTTCTTCGCCTCTTTCAAGAGTTGTTACCCACTGAGAATCATCAGCTTCTAGCGGAAGCCTTTGAATTGCTTTGCCTTCAGCCGAATAGGGGTTAAGCTTTGCTAGTGATGAATTTATAGTGGTTTTCATATTCATAACTTTGTGGTGCTGTACAAGTATTCTATCAGAACGTCATATAGCTTAATAGCGATCGCCTATACCCATCACCACGAATTAACAAGGCGATCACTGAGGTCTTTAATCGTAATGCCCCCCAATGGACTTAGGGAAGAATAAGACTCCTGCTATGGCGATCGGGCTATATCATCGACCGCTTTCCATGCTGGAGTTGCTCTCACTACGGGGCTTTAACTCCCTCACGATTTAACTGACCAGTGCCCATTATTAGAGATCGCAAAATTACTAGGGACTAAATAGAGTAACAATCCTAGCCAAAACATCATCAACGATCGCGTCTGGAAGACTCTCCAACCTTCGAGCCTTACGCGCAGATAAATCAATAGGACGGGGTTGATCGCAACGAACTAAACCTTTAGTGCGGGTTCCCGCAGAATCTAGAGAAACAGCAAAACCTGCGGTTCTTGCAAAACTTCCACCCGATGTAATTGGAACCACGATTGGAACTTTGGTTAAAGCATTGAATTTATCGGGAGAGACAATCAGAACTGGTCTAGTACCCTGTTGCTCATGTCCTTCCGTTTGGTCAAGGGAAACAAGATAAATATCACCACGTTTCATAGTTCATTTCCCACAGGCTCGACATCTAGCCAAATGCGATCGTCTTCCGTTATCGGAGCATTCGGATTGCATTTTGCCAAAAGCTCATCCAGTGAATATTGTGGTTTCGGTTGAGGTTCAATAATCAGTCTGCCATTGTCAACCGCAACCCCCACAGTTGTACCTGATTGCAGATTCAAAATTTCGAGAATGGCGGGAGGAATCGCCAACATAATTGAGCCACCGACTTTACGAAGATTTGTGGTGTGCATAATTTCTCCGTTAGTTATATTTAAATATAACATTATAGCTACAGTCACTTGACTTAGGACAAATCAAACCCCAAGAATTGACTGGCGGCGCGAAGCGCCGCCAGTCAATTCTTGGGGTTTATACCCTAGTACAATTGGCGACAGCTATAGCAAAAACCTTAAGCCTCATTACAGCCCCAAAAATAACTTGAACCTTTTGGCTAGGAGCAAATGTCTAAACCAGCGTAAAGCGTTAAACATTCGATTTAAGGCGATCGCTAAAGGTAGGTAATATTATGAAAAGCTTGATTCTGCCCATTCTTGCCATTACTTCTGTAGTCAGCACCCTCAGCCTAGTCAATCCCAGTTCCGCCTCCGCAGGCACAATCTATAATCGCGAAGTCAATCAACAGGAACGCATTTATAAAGGCGTGCAACAAGGCACAATCAGCCAAAGCGAATACAAAAATTTAGAAAAACGTGAAGCGCGTATCGAAGCCCAGCGTCGTAATTATCTCAGTGATGGACATTTGAGCCGTCAAGAAGCAGCCCGTCTCACCCGCGAACAAAATCGCGTTTCTAACGCAATTTATCGCGATCGCCATAATTAAGAAACCATTTAAGAATTACTTTCTGCGGTCAAAAACTCTAAAAGATCCCCCTCAATCCCCCTTAAAAAGGGGGAAGAATTTAATTCTCCCCCCTTTTTAAGGGGGGCTGGGGGGGATCTATCCAATTCTTAAATGGTTTCTAACGTCAATTCTGGATAATTTGAAACGAGCTTTGAGAAAGGGTTTGCTACGCAAACCCTTTCTCAAAGCCCAAGAATAAAAGCCTTGCGTAGCAAGGCTTTTATTCTTGGGCTTTGCAGATTTGCCAGCTTAACCCGAACTGACGTTAATTAATCAAAAAAGCAGTACTTGGTACTGCTTTTTTGATGAGATTGCTACACGGGGTGAAATCCGAATAGAGACAGAGGTTAGCGGTGATTACATATCAGTACAATAGACTGAGAGTAAACCGTAAAGATAAACTATGATCCCAACCGTAATCGAACAGTCTGGTCGTGGCGAAAGAGCCTTTGATATTTTTTCGCGCCTACTGCGGGAGCGGATCGTATTTTTGGGGCAACAGGTTGACGATAGTATTTCTAATATCATTGTTGCTCAGTTGCTTTTCCTTGAAGCCGACGATCCCGAAAAAGATATTTTCTTGTATATCAACTCTCCTGGGGGATCTGTGACCGCAGGTATGGCTATTTACGACACGATGCAGCATATTCGTCCCGATGTTTCGACAATTTGTGTAGGGCTAGCGGCAAGTATGGGTGCTTTTTTGCTCACTGGTGGCGCAAAGGGCAAAAGGCTATCATTGCCGCACACAAGAATCATGATTCACCAACCTCTTGGTGGCGCTCAGGGGCAGGCAACGGATATTGAAATTCAAGCGAAGGAGATTCTCTACCATAAGAGCCGTCTCAATGAATTGATGGCTTTCCACACAGGGCAGCCGATCGATCGCATTGCTGAAGATACCGATCGCGATTTCTTTATGTCTCCCTACGAAGCGAAAAATTATGGACTGATCGATGAAGTTGTTACTCAACGCCCCAAATTTGAAGTAGCAGCATAATCTTTTAAAAAAATGGCTCAAATTTTGAGCCATTTTTTTGAGTTATTTTTTTGAGTTATTTTTTTGAGTTATTTTGAGAGCTATAGCAGTAGCCAGTTATGTTCGGACAAAAACAAAACCCAGAAGATTGTTGCGGCGCTTCGCGCCGCAACAATCTTCTGGGTTTTATGTCTTAACTTATTTGGCTATAGCTATATTTTATTTTTGATTTTATTTTTGATTTTATTTTTGTAAGTAGCTGAGCATAATTTAAATCCAGATGTAAAGCCTGCGCCGCAGGATTTAGGATTTTATATTTAATTGCGCCCATTGGTATAAGAATAAAGCACAAAATAGCGTAGCCTTTTTGTACTTTGGTATAAGGTGTGAGTGGAGTAGAGTTTATGAAATTGTTTGGTACAGATGGCATTCGCGGTCATGTCGGTGATTTTCTCACAGCGACATTGGCTCTTGAAGTCGGTATTAGTGCAGGCAAAATTTTAAAGGAACGGGTCGAACAAGATTGCGCAGATCTCGCGGATCAAGCCCATGCGATCGCAATAGGGCAGGACTCCCGAACTTCAGGAGATATGCTATCAACAGCGATTTCCGCAGGATTAACCGCCGCAGGTTGGGATGTTTGGCATATTGGGCTATGCCCCACCCCTGCGGTAGCTTACCTAACTGCGAATTCCCCTGAAATTTTTGGCGGTGTCATGATCTCAGCTAGCCACAATCCACCAGAGGATAATGGCATTAAGTTCTTTGGGGCAAATGGGACAAAACTTTGTAGCGAAACTCAGAAGGCGATCGAGGCAGTTTTAGAATCGCGAGACCATGCCAATCTATCTCAGCCCTCTCAGGATTGGGGTAAATATCAGGAAAAATCCCATTTAATCGATCGCTACCAAGAGTCTTTACAAACCTCGATCGCTACAGATTTAAGCGGGTTGAAGGTGGTGCTCGATCTTGCCTATGGTTCGGCAACCCTTGTATCGATGCAAGTATTTCGGAATCTGGGAGCGGAGGTTATTTGTTTGCACCAAGATCCCGATGGCGATCGGATTAATGTGAATTGCGGTTCTACCCATCTTGAACCCTTACGCGCAGCCGTGAAAGAACATCATGCGGATATGGGCTTTGCCTTTGATGGCGATGCCGATCGCGTTTTGGCTGTTGACCGTCATGGTCGGATCGTCGATGGCGACTATATTCTGTACCTATGGGGACAGGAGTTGATGGAAAAAAATCAACTGCCCAACAGTGCGATCGTGACCACGGTAATGGCAAATCTGGGCTTTGAAAGAGCTTGGCAAAAACTAGGTGGTAACTTAGTACGGACAGCCGTTGGGGATCAGTATGTTCACGCGGAAATGGTGCGATCGGGAGCCATGCTGGGCGGAGAGCAGTCGGGGCACGTGCTATGCCGTCACTATGCAGTTAGTGGTGATGGTTTGCTAGCAGCACTACATCTCGCCGCTCTTGCGAAACAAAAAGCCCCCCTCGACGAACTAATGGATCGCAGTTTTCATCCTTTTCCCCAATTACTCAAAAATGTGCGCGTGGAAGATCGCGACCAGCGCCGCAATTGGCAATCCTGCGATGCCCTAGTCCAAGCGATCGCCTTAGCCGAGCAAGATTTAGGCGATCGGGGCAGGATTTTAGTTCGTGCTTCTGGTACAGAACCACTGATGCGTGTAATGGTCGAGGCAGAAACCTTCGACTTAGCAAATCATTGGACAAATAGTTTGGTCGGGTTGATTGAGAAACAATTTGTTAAGGCTTAAAAAAACAAGCGAAGAATGGCGGCGCGTAGCGCCGCCATTCTTCGCTTGGGCAAACGTTTCTAAGTAACGTCAGTTCGGGTTAAGCTGGCAAGTTTTAAAAGCCCAAAAATAAAAGCCTTGCGTAGCAAGGCTTTTATTTTTGGGCTTTGAGAAAGGGTTTGCGTAGCAAATCCTTTCTCAAAACTCGTTTCAAATTATCTCCAACTCACGTTATATAGCTGTCGCCAATTGTATTAGGACATAAACCCCAAGAATTGACTGGCGGCGCGAAGCGCCGCCAGTCAATTCTTGGGGTTTGATTTGTCCTCATTCAAGTGACTGTAGCTATACCAAAACACAAAATGGCGTAGCCATTTTGTGTTTTGAAAATCCTTACTGGGTTTGGTTTTTAATTCACAAAAGTGTTGTCACACTTTCGTGAATTGGTATTAAATATAAAGAATAAAATAATTAACAGAATAAAATCCGATCCTTTGCTGATCGTTGCATGGGAAATACCCGTTTTTTTCGCTACCTTTTTATAATCAAAAGAATCATAGGATTTTTCAACTAGGGCAATGCATTGTAATTAACAGTCTTAAATCATCTTCACGGAAGGCTAGCCGAATGAGTCATGCTGAAGTATCCATCCATAAATCCGATCCTCTGCACAATCAGATTTGCGATCGCATTATGGATAACCTTGATGAGATGATTTGGTCGTTAGCTTTACCTGACTTAAACCCAATTTATTTCAATGCAGCGGCTATCAATTTTTTCCAACACTCTCCCCAAGAGTTAATGGAGCATCGACATCTTTGGCTAGAGGCGATCGCGACTGAGGATCGTCGCAAAATACAACAAGAGCTTGAAAAAGAACAGAAAACAGATTTATCCATATTTACCTTTCGCATTCAGCTTCCTACAGGGAAATTACGTCACTTCCATGCTCGTTTAAAAGTATTTAAGGATTCTTCAGGTTTGCCTATAAGGCTAGATGCGATCGCCTATGCAGTCCCCTCTAGCGAGAATGCCTCAGATAGAGATTTACTTGATATCCCTCAGTCAAATATCGATCTAGAAATTGATCTAGAAACCGATCTGGAAATCGATCTGGAAATTGATAGAGAACAAGTCGATTTGACAAGTGATTTAACTTTACTCAATGAAGAATTAGAACGGCAGATCGGGGAGAGCGATAGAAATTTACGCGACAAAGAAAGCCGTAATCTGTCCATTCTCCATGCCTTGCCAGATTTGCTGTTACTACTAAAGCCCGATGGAACCTGCATAGAATGCATCATTCCTTCGGGTTGTGACAAGGCAAAATATTTGCCCATTCAGCATCATATTTCTGAGGTCTTACCCCCTGAGACTCTAGCCGCCCAATTAAAGCTCTATGATCAAGCGATCGCTACGGGAGAAGTGCAAATCTATGAACATCAACTCTTCAAATTTGGCAAACTTGTCCATGAAGAAGTCCGCATTGCTCCCTACTGTAAAGACGAGCTAGTGGTAATCGTTCGGGACATTACGGAGCGGAAGGAAACCGAACAACAACTGCAAAATCTCACCGATCGCCTAACTCTCGCGCTAAAGTCTGCGGCGATCGGCATATGGGAAAGGGATCTCGTCCGCGATCAATTAGTCTGGGATCGTGGCATGTATGAGCTATATGGAGTAAGTCCCGAACAATTTACAAATAACCGTCTGACTTGGTTAAATTATGTATATCCTAGCGATCGCGAAATCATCGAATCGGCATCGCAACTAGCCTTGCAAGGAAAGAAGGATTACGATATCGAGTTTCGGATTGTCTTACCGAATGGAAGCATTCGCTACATTCAAGCCTATGCTCTCCTCCAACGTGATGGGGAGGGAATCCCTCAACGCTTCATTGGTATTAACTTTGATATTACCGAGCGCAAGATCGCCGAAACCAAAATCATCCAAACAGCCCGTCAGCTCGCCAATACCAACCATGAATTGGAGTCCTTTAGCTATTCCGTTTCTCACGATCTGAGAGCGCCATTACGACATATGAATGGGTTTGTGATGGCTTTGCAGCAGCAACTCCAAAAACATGAAGCTTTAAACGACCCTAAAGTAGAGCATTACTTACAGGTAATTGCCAAAAGCAGTCAAAAGATGGGACATTTGATTGATGGATTACTCACCCTCTCACGCTATGGGCGAAGATCCCTAGAATCGACCCAGATCCCCGTGCGCGTTTTAGTTGATGAAGCAATCGCCATCCTGCGTAATGAGCCAAGTTATAACCCGATGGTCAAATTTTCAATTGGTGACTTACCCGTTGTGATTGGCGATCCGATCCTCCTCCAACAGGTCTTTTGCAATTTGATTGGGAATGCCGTGAAATTTAGTCGTACCCGTGCTAATCCCCATATCATAATCGACAGCTTGCCCGACCAGACCATTAGAATTCAAGATAATGGTGTGGGTTTTCAAATAGAATATGCGGAAAAGCTCTTTGGAGCTTTTCAAAGACTGCATAATGAAAGAGAGTTTGAGGGCACTGGTATCGGCTTAGCGATCGTGCAAAGGATTGTGCAAAGGCATGGTGGATCGATCTGGGCTGAAGGATATCCCGACCGTGGAGCCACATTTTTCCTTAAGATTTAGGACTGTCCTAGAAAATTATATCTACAGTCACTTAAATGAGGACAAATCAAATCCCAAGAATTGACTGGTGGCGCTTCGCGCCGCCAGTCAATATACACTTGGCGACAGCTATAACATTCTAAAATCCAGATCTAAAACCAATTCACGAAAGTGTGACAACACTTTTGTAAATTAAAAACCAAACCCAGTAAGGGTTTTCAAAACACAAAATGGCGTAGCCATTTTGTGTTTTGGTATAAAACCTGCGGCGCAGGCTGCCCCTGCGCCGCAGGTTTTAGGGTTTTATATTTAATTTAATTAAACCCACTTACTTAGTTACTAAGTCTAAATATATGGAACCCACTAGAATTTTGCTCGTAGAGGACGATCCTAACGATGTCGAGCTCATCCAAATTGCCTTAGATAACTATAACTTTGTTAATAAAATTGATGTTGTATCAGATGGCGAGCAGGCTGTTCACTATCTATTTGGTCGTGACGGACAGCCGCCGACTCAGCCCTTACCCAAGCTCGTACTCCTAGACTTAAAACTACCTAAAATTAATGGCGTACAGGTCTTAGAGAGAATTCGCAAATCTCCCCTTACTCGAAATCTCGTCGTTGTTGTCATGACTTCTTCCGCAGAGAATAACGATTTAAAAGCTTGTTATGATTTAGGGGTGAATAGTTATATTGTTAAACCTTTAGACTTTCAACAATTCGTAGAAATGTCACAAAAAGTAGGGTTTTACTGGATGATGCTCAACAGACTTCCACCTCTTGATTGAGCCTAAATACCTCAGCACAATTAAAATCCAGATCTAAAACCTGCGGTGCAAGCGCAGCCTACGCCGCAGGTTTTAAGGTTTTATATTTAATTAAGCTCACTTACTTAACTTGTTTTCATTTACCTTGAAATACTGTTAATTTAAGTAATTTTTTATATATACTTTGTTAGATGCTGAGTATGTAGTCGCGGTTAAGCAAATAGTTTTAGATAGTTGAGAATAACTATAAATACCAACTCTAAACCTATACTTTTACGTTTGTAAACCATGGGAAACTTGATGCCAGAGTTTGGAAAATTTGCAAAATTAGAGGAGCAACGATCGTCACAATCGCTGAGAATTTTGATTATCGAAGATGTTGTTGCTGATGCTGAATTAACAATATTGGTTCTCGAATCATCAGGGCTATGCTTTACCTGCGACATCATCGCCACGGAGATCGAATTTCAGAGATATCTCCAAGACAAATACTATGATGTGGTTCTGTCAGACTATCGACTACCTAGTTTTAATGGTTCACAAGCTTTTGATTTTCTCAAACAATCTGGACAAGATATTCCCTTTATTTTGATTACGGGAAGTCTTGGAGAAGAAGCGGCGGTTGAATGTATTAAGGCTGGGATGACTGATTACGTTTTAAAGGATCGGTTATTTCGTCTGCCTAGCGTTTTAGAAAGAGCCTTGCAAGAGTTTGCTTTGCGGCGGCAGCAAAAAATGGCGATCGCCCAGATCGAGCAACAAGCATGGCGGGAGACGATCATCAATCGTATTGTCCAATCGATGCGGGAGACCCTCGTCTTAGACGATGTATTACAAACAACGGTGGATTTGCTGTACGAGGCTTTACAGGTGAGTCATTGTTTGATCTTTCAGCCAGACAATGCGCAGCAAATGCGGGTATGTTACACCAGTAAAAATAATGCGGCTTGTAGTGAGGATGTAATTGGTCTGTCCTGCGATTTTTATGCTCATTTTCGCGACGAGTTGATCCAAGGAGAGCAGATCCCACTGCATCGCATTACTGACGATCTCCCAGAGGGAATCAAGGATTTAGCCACAAGGTATAGCATTCATTCCCTTTTGATTACTTCTCTGTGTTACCAACAGACCTACTTAGGTGGAATTAGTCTCTACCAATGCGATCGCGAACGAGTATGGTCGGACAATGAAATTTCCTTAGTTAAGGCGATCGCCGATCAATGTGCGATCGCCATTCATCAATCAGCACTCTATCAAAGTGCCCAATCAGAATTGTCGGAGCGCAAGAAAATGGAGGCTCAACTGCGGCACGATGCCTTCCATGACACTTTAACGAACCTCCCTAATCGGTCTTTGTTTCTAGATCGCCTCAACCATGCCTTACAACTATCTAACCGTCGCCTGTACCTAAACTCAGACAATTCTCCCGAACTGTTTGCCGTCCTGTTTTTAGACTTAGATCGCTTTAAGATGATTAACGATAGTCTCGGACATTTGGCAGGAGATCAGTTGCTCAAGATTGTTGCCAAGCGTTTAGTGGCCTGTTTAAGGGGAGGAGATACCGTTGCCAGACTAGGGGGCGATGAGTTTGTGATGCTACTCGAAGAAATTGAAAATGTTAACGATGTGATTGAAGTTGCCCAAAGGATTCAAGATTCGCTAAAAGTGCCAATCTCGATCGATGGCAATGAAATATTTATCAGTACGAGTATTGGCATTGCCCTGAACTCTGCTGGCTATACCCAGCCCGATCAATTGCTGCGTGATGCCGATACTGCCATGTATCGAGCGAAAGAACAGGGGCGCGAGCGCTACGAAATCTTTAACCCTGCCATGCATACGGAAGCACTGAAAAAACTAAGGCTAGAGAACGATCTACGGCGAGCGATCGAGCGGCAGGAGTTGTGTTTGCATTATCAACCAATTGTCGATTTGCAGTTACATAAAATCATCGGATTTGAAGCCCTCGTGCGTTGGCAACATCCAGAGCAGGGCTTGATTGCTCCTGCGGACTTTATTCCATTAGCCGAAGATGTCGGATTGATTACAGCAATTGACTTTTGGGTATTGCATGAGGCTTGTCATCAATTAACCCAATGGCAGTCGCAATTTCCCATAGTGACAAAGCTGACGATGAATGTAAACCTATCGGCAAAACAATTTACGAAGTCCGATTTACCCAATCAAATTGAGAAAATTCTTCAGGGATTTAACCTTGATAACAGTCGGCTCAAGATAGAAATCACCGAAAGTATTCTCATCGAAAAAACCTCTTTAGCCTCGCAAATCTTAAGCGAACTCAGCGAACGCAATATTCAAACCTGTATTGATGATTTTGGAACGGGTTATTCTTCGTTGAGTTATTTACATCGATTTCCAATTCATACTCTCAAGATCGATCGCTCGTTCGTGGCGCGATTAAATCAAAATCCTGAAGATGGCGAAATTGTGAAAGCGATCATTATTTTGGGGATAAATCTAGGCTTAACTGTAATTGCTGAAGGGGTAGAAACTCTCGACCAGTTAGAATTTCTGAGAACTCATCACTGCCATGCAGGGCAGGGATACCATCTATATCAACCATTAGCATCGGATGCGATCGCGACATTAATTAGCTCGCTAAGTACGTGAGCTTACTGCGCTTTGCGCTCAAACCCTGAAACCTGCGGCGCACGCGCAGCGTGCGCCGCAGGTTTCAGCTCTGAATTTTAATCATTAAAAAGCGATCGCCTGTTCTAAGGTACTGATATTAACAAGGGCTAAGCTAGGAGCCGATCGCTTGACCAGTCCCGTTAATACCTTGCCAGATCCCACTTCGATCACCTGTTCATATCCCTGCGCCGCCAGATACAAACAGATTTCCCGCCAGCGTACGGGGGAAGTCATCTGTTGGCAAAGGCGATCGCGGAGTACCTGCCCAGAGGTCGTTGCATCATTTGGTTCAACGTTAGAAATAACCGAGATTTCGGCATCATTAAAAATTGTCTGTTCCAGCACCTTGGCAAACTTTGCTGCGGCTTCAGCCATCAATGGTGAATGAAACGCGCCACTTACGGCTAGCGGAATTGCTCGTTTGACCTTTACTTGTTCGCAGATAGATTTGACAGCGGCTACGGTTCCTGAAATTACCACTTGGTCAGCGCTATTGTCATTTGCCAGAATTACATTTTCAGTTGCGGCGATTTCTGTTTCTAGGGCATGGCGATCGAAACCAATCAGGGCGGTCATCGCACCACCACTCGCTTCAGCCATCAATAGCGATCGCTGCTTCACCAATTCTAAACCCGTGGCAAAGTCGATCACTCCCGCACAGTAGAGGGCATTGTATTCACCCAAACTATGACCTGTGACCGCATGAGGGCTTAAACCCTTGGTCTTTAATATATCCGTTAGAATTGCGGAAATCACGTATAGGCAAGGCTGGGTAAACTGAGTTTTGGCAAGTTCGGCGGCATCGGTTTGCACCTTTTCTAAAACCGACCAGCCTAAAATTTGTGCTGCTTTTGCAAACTTATCCTTGCCGACTGTCTCAAGGTCTAAACCCATTCCTACAGCCTGAGAGCCTTGTCCAGGAAATATCCATACATTTTTGGTCATTTTTATTAAATATTTATTTGTTTAAATAATTTTGTGTTTTCAAAGTTTACAGCGCTTTGCGCTGCATCAAAAGCATGTTAATTAATCGAAAAGGCTTGCAAAGCAAGCCTTTTCCGTTAATTAATAATATATTTTTGCCACTCGTCATGATTGCCCGATCGCAAATATTTAGTCACCTCAAAGTGCAACCCACTATGGGGGCGGCGGGGCTGCTTGCGTAGAGGCATAGCCGCTTCCTTGGGGGTGCGATTGCCCTTTTTGACATTACATCGGACACAGGCGGTAATAATATTGTCCCAACTATCAACACCACCCCGCGATCGCGGTAACACATGATCGAGGGTTAGGTCATCACCTGTATGCCCACAATACTGACAGGAATGGGCATCACGGTGGAGGATATTACGACGGGTAAGCGGAATTTCTTTGTAGGGAATACTGATATATTGCAGCATCCTAATCACAGTGGGCAAAGGCATTCCAGGATAGATCATCTTGCCATTATGTTCGACCTGTTCGGCTTTGCCTTTTATGAGCAAGACAATAGCTCGCTGCCAATTGGTAATGTTCAGCGGCTCATAGGATGCGTTTAGTACTAGGACTTTTGCCATTACTATCCAGCGAACTTACATGAGATGCTAGCACAGCTAACTCAAATCAGCCACAAAAATGTTTAGCGATCGCAATTTATCGCAATTTATTGCCGCTTTAAACTTTTTTATAAGTAGCTAGGCGCAATTAAATATAAAACCCTAAAACCTGCGGCGCACGCTGCGCCGCAGGTTTTATATCTGGATTTTAATTATGCTGAGGTACTTAGCGATCGCCACTGGTGTTAGGAAAACATAAAAAAAGAAAAAAATAAGAAGAGAAGAGCGTCGCTCTTCTCTTCTGGAGGTAATTGCAAAAGATGTTTAATTGAGGGAATTAAGCAATTTTTGTACTCTTTCCTTTAATTCGTCACGCACTCTAGGGAAAATTGCGGGGTTTTCCGCAGGATCATCTAATTCCCAATCTTCAAATACCTCTCTAGTCCACCATCGAGGTGGTAAAGATATGCCGCAACCACAGAGGGAAACGACGATATCGAAGTCTTCATAATGAAAGTCACTCAGGGCTTTAGAAGTGTGGTGGCTGATGTCAATGCCGACTTCTTGCATGGCAGCGATCGCTTCGGGGCGAATTTGACTGGCTTCTAACCCAGAACTCGTTATCTCAAACTTCTCACCACCCAAAGCTTTAGCGAATCCCTCAGCCATTTGCGATCGGGCTGAATTTTTTTTACAGACAAACATAATACGTTTCATGATTTATGCTCTTGAATATCTTGAATGTTTTTTTGAATGGAATTAGGATCAAAGTAATTGCGCTTGAACCAAAACGCTAAATTTACGAGGCTAATTAATACAGGCACTTCGATCAAAGGACCAACCACAGCGACAAAAGCGGCCCCAGACCTAATGCCAAACACACCAACTGCAACGGCGATCGCGAGTTCAAAATTATTGCCTGCGGCGGTAAAGGCAACGCTGGCGGCTTTGTCATAATCCGCCTTGATGAGCCAAGCAAGATAGAAGCTGACTACAAACATCACCACGAAGTAAATCAACAATGGGATCGAAATTTTGACAACATCGAAAGGGATTTTTAACATCAAGCTTCCCTTAAGACTGAACATCACCACAATCGTAAACAGCAATGAAATCAGGGTGATCGGGCTGATTTTGGGAATAAATACCTGCTGATACCAATTTCTACCCTTAGCTTTACTCAGGAAAAACCTTGTCAAAAATCCTGCGATAAAGGGAATGCCGAGATAGATAGAAACAGTCTGTCCAATCTCGATGATGCTCACGTTGACTACAGTACTTCTTAAGCCAAATAGCGGCGGTAATACCGTAATAAAAATCCAAGCATAGAAGCTATAAAACAGCACTTGGAAAATGCTATTAAAGGCAACTAAACCCGCCGTATATTCAGAATTGCCCTTAGCGAGATCGCTCCATACCACTACCATCGCGATACATGGCGCAATCCCGATCAGCATCAAACCGACCATATATTCGGGCGAGTCTCGAAAAAAGGCGATCGCCAAGAGAAACATAAAACTCGGCGCAACTATCCAACTCTGAAATAGGGCAAGCGCTAGGATTTTGCCATTGCGAAAGACATCGCCCAATTCTTCATAACGCACCTTGGCGAAGGGTGGATACATCATCAAAATTAAGCCGATCGCGATCGGGATATTTGTAGTGCCAACTTGAAACCGCTCGATCAATTGATCGACCGCAGGGAAGAATGCGCCGATCGCCACACCTAAGACCATCGCCAGAAAAATCCATAGCGTCAAAAAGCGATCGAGTATGGATAGCCTTTTAATCGACTTAGCTTGGGACATAAGAAAATCCTTAAACATCGACAGACATCAATATTGATGTCTGTCGATATATTGTCACGGAGATGCGATCCATGTCAATATAAATTTTATGAATCCAACTACCTGCTGTCCACCACTCCTAAAAAGCCACCTTAACTCGGATGATGCCATCTATTTAGCAGAGATCTTTCGAGTATTAGGCGAGCCAGCCCGATTGCAAATCCTCAGTCTGATTGCGGCTCAGTCTAGTCAAGAGGTATGTGCTTGTGAATTAGTTGAATCATTAGGACTAGCTCAACCCACGGTGAGTCACCATCTCAAAGTTTTGTATGGAGCGGGTTTACTCAGCAAAGAACGGCGTGGAACTTGGATTTACTATCGCATTTTGCCTGAAAAGTTAGCGATGTTACGAGATGCTTTGTCTTAACTAATACCAAGTTAAGAAATGGCGTAGCCATTTCTTAACTTGCAAACCCTTACTATTCCCTTCCCAGTGAAGATTAGACATTGCGACGCTTCGCGCCGCAATGCCTGATTCTTCACTCTACTTAACTAAAGTGTCGCAGAGCGACACTTTAATGATTAATGAAACCAGTTTGCGCCGATACCCCTTGCCATCATAGAGGCGAGAAGCGGAATTAAACTAAAACCAAACAGCTCCACATGAACGATGGTTCTGAGGATTTTGATTTTTTCTGGACTTACTTCGGGGGGCTTTTCCGCACGGAGATTTTTAATCCACATCAAGAAGGAAAAGGTGGGATATAACGATAACAAGCCAACTACAATAAATACGGATATTTTCATCCAGAAAACTGGCTGGTGGGTGTAATATTCAGCGCCCTTCTCGAAATATAAAACCCTTAAAATTCCTGTTGTTAGGACGGTAATCCCTGCTAGCCCATAGATACTATCGGCAATGAGAACTCGCCATCCTTCTTTATTGGTTAGATCTTGTTTGAGCGTAAATAATTCCGTCGATAAGCTGGCAAAAATTAGCCCTAGGCTCAAATAATGGAGATAGGCAGCGATCGCATTAGCCCACATAGAATCTTCCTGAAGTCAACAGTCTCAAGGTTACCATTACAATTGGGATTTACTTGGGACTTACTATGATTTACTGCAAAAAATGATGATAACCTGTGATATAAGTGAAAATATGTGAGATTTCGACTTTATTGATAACGTAGTCTCTCGATTACAACTTTAAGCCTAATTATGATTTGATATGGCTCCTCGGAAAAAATCGATAACGCCTAAGTATTTTGGTCAGGGGGGAGTTTCTGTCAAAATTCCTAGAATTGCATATACAGCTAATGCTCTGCGGTTTCAATCAGAGGAAGATTTAGAAATTTATATTGAAAATCACTTTGATGAACTTTTCCCTGATTTAGAGCTATTACAACGTCAATTTCGATTAAAAACTAATCGCTATGATTTACTGTGTCGCCATAAACAAACACGTCAAGCAGTTATTCTAGAATTAAAAAATGAAGAAGACCGCAGTATTATTTGGCAATTAGTTAGGTATAGAAAACTAATTATTGCTGAACGACCTTTCTCAGATCAAATAGATTATTCATGCCCTGTTGAGTTAATTGCGATCGCACCATCTTTTCATGAAGATAGCTGGATAGATAAAGAAGCCTGTAAGTTTGAAGAAAATATCAAATTATTGACTTTTAGTTTTGTGATTGAAGATAAAATTCTGGATCTAGCAGGACACAAGCACACTATTCCATATTCAATATCTGGGTTCTCTGATGAGCCTACACCAGAATTTGCTTTGATTTCTAGAAGTCTCTATCAAGAAGTTCCTGCCTTATCAAATTTCCTGAGTAACCTTGGAAATCAAGAATATCAAAATGATTTTTGGAATTTGCGAAATCTATTTTTAGCTCAACCAAAAGTGAAAGAAATTATCAATCCTTTGAGTAACAAAGTATTCTACGCCACAAGCACTAGAGAAGGCAGTAAAACTCTAGCAGAAATCAATATTTTAGATAGAAAAGTATTACTGTTTTTACATCTACCTATGTATCATTCTTCTTTGTCTTCTTCATCCTCTTATAGGTCAATACAAAATCCTATAAAATTAGGAAGATTCATAATAATATCTATCGAGAACTCTAATTTATTAAATCTTGATAGCCGTATAAATTATTTAGTGATACGTTCATCTGGAGGACTAAGTTTGAAAGAAAAAGAAAATGTATCTTTGGCATTTGAGAAAAATCGTTTAAAGTCAATTAGAGAAGGAATGCCAAAATGGATCATGGCTGAAGGTTATATATCTATATTAAGTTATACAGTTAGAGAACCTAAGAACCCTATTGTTTTTAAAGAGTTATATCCCGATTTAGTGTCTGCTAACCCTACAGGTTGGTGGCAAGAATTTCAAACTCAAGAAACTGATAAATTGGGATGGTTTGTAGATCTAGCGATTCGAGCTTGGCGCTATAAAATTTAGATTTATCCTATTTTGCACAAAGCTCAGCATACTTATTTTTATGAAAGGCGATCGCAAATGACCAATATCCTCGACATCATCAAGGCAGATTACGCAAAATTCCCTGAGGCGCAGACCTATAGCATCTATAACGAAGATGTTTATTTTAAAGATCCTGTCTATAACTTTCGCGGGATTAAGCAATATCAAAAAATGATCGGCTTTATTACCTTCTGGTTTAAGAATCTCCAGCTTGAACTCCATGATATTTCCCGTAGCGAAAACCTCGTTAAAGCTCGTTGGACAATGAGTTGGGATGCGCCCTTACCTTGGAAGCCTCGGATTAGTGTTACAGGTTGGAGTGATCTAACTGTGGATAAATTTGCAGATACCTTGGTCAATGGCGAAGGCGATCGCGAATTAATTATTTCCCATATTGACTATTGGGAATGTACCAAATTTGATGTGATTAAACAGCACTTTGTTTTCTAGTTTAAGCCTTTGGAAATTTCCAGAATGTTCTCAAAACTAGGGATAGGTATTTCTGAAGTGTGATCGCTCAGCCATAACCAATATTCATAATTGCCAGTCCGACCTTGAATCGGGGAAGGAGTCAAACCTTGAAATTGCCAACCTAAACCTTGAGCCGTCGCGAGAACATTGGCGATCGCCTCAGCCCTAATTTTGGGTTCGCGCACAATGCCATTTTTGCCGACTTGTCCCTTACCTGCCTCAAATTGGGGCTTCACAAGCAATAGCGTCTCACGGGGCGATCGCAATAAATTCCAGAGGGAAGGCAAAATTTTTGTCAGCGAAATAAACGATAGATCCAAAACCGCAAAATCGGGAACGATATCGCCATCGGCATACAAATCTTCGGGCGTAAGATGTCTTAAATTGGTGCGCTCCCGCAACACCACCCGCTCGTCGCTGCGAATTTCCCAAGCCACTTGCCCATAGCCCACATCAATACCATAGACCTTGGCGGCTCCCTGCTTGAGCATACAGTCCGTAAAGCCACCCGTCGAGATGCCGCCATCGAAACAAGTGCGATCGCGCAAATCCATGCCGAACTTAGTTAAGGCTCCCGCCAATTTTTCGCCACCACGGGATACGAAAGGGGATTGCTGCTTCACCAAAATTACAGCATCCTCTTTGACTTCCATGCCAACCTTATCAATCACCTGTTGATTGACCTGCACCCAACCAGCCCGAATGAACTTCTGAGCCTGCTCCCGCGATGGTGCAAGCTCCAAGTCAACTAATAAAACATCTAATCGCTTTTTCAAACCCTATCCAAACTCTCAAGCTTTAGCGCTGAGGTAAAAAATAATTTCATTAAAATAATTCCATTAAGTATCTAGGTGTAATTAAATATAAAACCCCAAAAGCTGTAGCGTACGCGCAGCGTGCGCTACAGCTTTTGACTCTGGTTTTTAATTATGCCCAGCTACTTAGTGATCTATAGCAATCCTAAATCATTTGTCTTTAGCTATGAAAGTTTTGATTAGGATAATTAATGGCGATGTGCTTTGCATCACCATTAATTTTTTGGGTTGGGAATTATTTAAACCCTTATATTTTAAACACCTTGAAAATAGGCAGCTACACCAAAAATAATAAATAAAACCCCACCGATCGCTGTAATTATCTGTTCGGAAATCCTACCTGCGATCAGACTACCACCAACTACAGCGATCGCCGTGCAGATCCCATGTCCCAAAATTGCGCCGAGGGTCACAAAAACTGGATTATAGGAAGCAGCTAGGGCGATCGTACTAATCTGAGTGCGATCGCCCCACTCGGCAATAAAGGTCATCACAAAAGCTTGCAACCACAGTCTTAGCCAAGAATATTTCAATAAAATATTTCTCAAAGACTCGCCAAAGACGGGAATAGAGGCTAAGGCATTAGGAGAGTCTTGGGTTTCTATAAACTCTTCTGCTTCGTGAACGATTTCTGCATCCGACTTTGCCGACATCTTGGATGCGTCATAAAGTAACTTCAATCCCAACACAAGGAATAAAACAATCTCACCATAGTGAATGTATATTTTGGGAAATAAAGCCATTACCTGTCCTAAAGCAACAGATAGCACCGTCATCAAGGCAAGCGCCGCAAACACAGCCGCAAATACCGTACGGTGCGGATGACGCATCGCCAGAATTACGGCAATAAAAAACGTCTTATCACCTAATTCAGAAATGGTGATCAATAATAAGCTTGCTGTAAAAGCGGTTAACACTCCAAAAAACTCCTTCAGGTGTCTGAAAAGTCCTGAATGAGCTTGAAGAGATACGCAAGACCTCACCAAGCTCACATCAGGTGTGAACTTAGTGAAAGTCTCGCTGCCAAGCTTTTACTTAAAAGTAATTAAAACTTGTTACTTGAACCAGGCGGTTAGCCAGTATGTTGACTCAAGTTGACTCACTTTTAGCTGAAAAACTTTGCTTTTTTGCTTTTGCTTTTTTGCTTAAAGTAAGTAGCTACTCCCTTTCATATAAATTAAGTTTACTATAGATCGATTCAAAAGATCCATGCAAAAAAACAGAGGTGGCGCAATGCACCATCTCTGTTTTTAAATCGATTTTTAAATCCATCTAATGCCAATTCACTGAAGTTATACAAAGTCACAAAATAGCGTAGCCATTTTGTGACTTTAAAACCCTTACTGGGTTTGGTTTTCAATTCCCAAAAGTGTAGCTACACTTTTGGGAATTGGTATAAGGTTTTGAGATTTCCCAAATGGCAAAAAACTAAAAGGAGTAGCGTGCGCTACTCCTTTTGATTCTGGTTTTTATGCCCAGTAATAAACTTAAGCTACAACTTCTTCCGTAGCTTCAGCTACGACTTCCTCAGGGATTTCAGGCTCTTCCATAGCATCAGGAACTTCATATTCTTCCTCTTCTACGGCTGCTACAGGGATTTCCATAACAGCAGGAGCAGCATTGAGTTGTTCGCGATACTTCGCAGCCATCTCTTCCGCCTTGGAGTAAACGAGTTGGGGATCTCTCACCATGTCGCCAGGTTCTGCTTCGAGTTGCTTGGTAGAGAGGGAAATTCTACCGCGTTCCGCATCGAGATCGATAATCATGACCTTCACTTCGTCATTGACGTTGAAAACGTTGTGAGGAGTTTCGATATGCTCGTGGGAGATTTCGGAAATGTGGAGTAGACCACTTACACCACCGATATCGATGAATGCACCGTAAGGCTTGATACCACGGACTACACCGATAACGACTTCGCCAACTTCAAGCTTGTTCATCTTCCGCTCGACGAGGGCGCGGCGATGGCTGAGAACTAGACGGTTACGATCTTCGTCCACTTCCAAGAACTTGAGTGGCAATTCCTCGCCCACCAATTCTTCCTTAGGCTTGCGGGTGCTGATATGAGAACCAGGAATAAATCCACGCAGTCCTTCAATTCTGACCAAAGCACCACCACGATTGGTCGCGAAAATAAGCGATCGCACGGTTGCGTCTTCTGCTTGCAACTGACGTACGCGCTCCCATGCTCTCATGTACTCGATACGACGGATCGAAAGAGTTAGTTGTCCTTCTTCGTTTTCGTCGGCGAGAATGAAAAATTCACGGGTTTCATTATTTTGTAAAACTTCTTCAGGCTGATCGACACGGTTAATCGACATTTCCTGAATCGGGATGTACGCTGCTGTCTTTGCACCAATGTCAATGAGTGCGCCTCTTGGCTCAATGCTGAATACGGTACCAGCAACGATGTCGCCAGGGCTGAAGTGATAGTCGTATTTATCTAAAAGCTTAGCAAAGTCTTCATGTGTGAAGCCGACATTGGTGGTTGTAGCAGTTTTTGCCCGATTGATCATAACTAAATTTTTCCTTGTTCCTGTTTTGAATTTATCTGGTTTCCTCCCAGAAATGTAAGAGCATTAGCCATTAAGGTTTTTGCGGTTTACATCCTACGCCTATTGATGTTGTTAATATGTTGTTGATATTTAGTAAAATGTATAGGCATAGGTTTGTAATCTTAGCATATTGAGGTTGGATCAATAAAGTATTAAAAATAATTTTTACTTTTTTACCTTATAGAGTCCACGTAAGGTTTGCTTAGGACAAAATTAAACCCCAAAAGAGGGTTGCCGCGCGGAGCGCGGCAACCCTCTTTTGGGTTATGTCCTGATACAGATGTTAGGCTCTTTTTTGTAGTTTAACCATGAAAAAACCATCCATATTGTGTTCGTGAGGCAAGACCTTTACCCAGCCGTGATCGCTTGCAAAATGAGCCGCAGGATTTTCGGCACTTGGTGGGACGATTTGCCAATCAGGATGATGCGTTAAGAACTGCTCGATCACCTCTTCATTTTCGGCACGATGCATAGTGCAGGTGCTATAGACGATGACACCATCTGGCTTAACCCATTGCATAGCCTGAGCAAGAATTTCCGATTGAGTTTTCGCTAACTTATAGGGTTCCTCGGGAGTTTGTCGCCAACGGGCATCGGCATGGCGGTGCAATGTCCCTAAACCTGAGCAGGGGACATCTAGTAATACGCGATCGCATTTGCCTTCTGGGATACCTGCAAATTCACGGGCATCCAATTCAATGGTCTGCACATTGGTGATCCCCAGACGAGCCACATTTTGTTCGACCTTTTTTAAACGACTTGCCAAACGGTCTAGAGCATAAACCTTGCCAGTATTTTTTAAGCGATCGCTGATATGCGTAGTTTTACCGCCAGGAGCCGCGCAAGCATCGACCACGATTTCATGGGGCTGGGGATCCAAGAGATAGGTAACTAATTGGGCACTGGCATCTTGGACTGACCACCAACCCTCTTTAAATTTAGGCAATTGACTGACCTCGCCCGCCCCTTGCCCCATGCGAATACCATCGGGAAGGTGAGGAATTGGTTCGGCAACAATGCCTGCTTCCGCAAAAGCGGCTAGGACTTGATCCCTTGTGGCATGGAGTAGATTGACCCGTAAATCAAGATGGGGAGTCTGATTAAACCAATTGCCAATATTTGCGATCGATTCTTGACCAAATTCTTTTTGCCATAGATCGATTAACCATTCAGGATAGCTATAAAAACTTGCGGGATCGCTGATATCGGCAAGAATATCTCCCTTCTCTTTCGCTCTGAGTATGGATCGCATTACCCCATTTGCAAAGCCAGACAGCCCTGCTAGCTTGTTTTCTTTAACTAGTTCTACGGTGGTATGAACGATCGCTGAGGCTTTGATGCGATCGAGAAAACATAGTTGATAGACACCAATCTGTAAGATTATTAATAGGTCTGGTGGTAATTTTGCGATTGGCTTTTGCGAGAAGTTTTGCAAAACTGCTTGCAGGGTTTTTTGACGGCGCGTACATCCGTAGACTAACTCCGTGATCAGACGGCGATCGCTTTCTAGGAGAGTGATGTTTGCTTGTCGAGCTTTTGAAAGCGTGCAGTCGAGCGCTACATCAGCATAGGCATTGCGTCTTTGGATTAAACGCAATGCTTCAAGTGCAATCTGTCGAGAATTTTTACTCGTCATCGGCAATTTAATGGCAACTTAATGGCAATTTAATAAAGTTAAAGGGCTATTTACAGAGCTATTTAACTGGGCTATTTACAAGGCTATTTACCAAGATTGACTTGGTTGAATCAAAGAATTATCAAAATTCAATGGTTGTACTGTAGACAAATGCGATCGTAATTTGGTATCTAAGAGCGTAGATTCGGGTGATCTTTAATCATCTGTACAAAAGCCGTAAAAAAGCTTCCGATCTAAAATTTCGATCTAAATAAAGTGTGATGGTTACTGTGGGTGTGAGGAGCGGCAATGGTTGATACTGGTGTAAGAGTTAGGAAAGCAAAATTTCCAACAGGAAGTAGCCTAGCACTTGGGTTGGCAATCGGTTTAATAAGTTTAATTGTTGGTGTCGATCTTTTCCTAAATCCTAATATAAGTTCAAAGCTATTACTGCCATTTACTTTAGGTGGTGCAGGAGTGGCTCTCTTAGGTTCGTTTGCAGTGCCTACGTTACGTCGCCTCAAGGCAGGGCAGGTGATCCGCGAAGACGGTCCCCAAGCCCATCTGAAGAAGCAAGGCACGCCAACGATGGGGGGGATATTCATTATACCCGTTGGGATCTTATTAGCGTTGGTATGGTCAGGATTTGATGGCAAGGTATTAGCTTGTAGCTTACTAACATTATCTTTTGCGTTTATCGGTTGGTTAGACGACTGGAAGATCCTGCGTCGCCACTCGAATAAAGGCTTATCTCCTCGAGCCAAGCTTTTACTCCAAGCCTTTTTTGCCGCTTGTTTTTGTGGTTGGTTAGTCTTAACCCAAGACTGGCAAGCGATCGCCACTATTAATTTGCCACTGCATCTGATGATCCCGCTTGGTGTGCTGTTTTTCCCACTAGCTTTATTTGTTTTTCTAGGTAGCAGCAACGCAACTAACCTTACCGATGGCTTAGATGGCTTAGCGGGTGGGACGGGAGCGATCGCCCTATTTGGGATGGCTTTATTGCTATTTCCGCAAAACAAAGAACTTGCCATTTTTTGTATGTGCCTGAGTGGTAGCTATCTAGGCTTTCTCTGGCATAATCGCTATCCCGCTCGCGTATTTATGGGGGATACGGGATCGCTAGCTTTAGGCGGGGCACTCGCCTCCACGGCGATTCTGGGCAACCTGCTCTGGGCATTTTTAATTGTCGGTGCAATTTTTATCTGGGAATCAATTTCAGTGATCGCACAGGTTAGCTATTACAAGGCAACTAAGGATGAAACTGGTATGGGCAAACGGCTGTTCAAGATGGCCCCTTTTCACCATCATCTAGAGCTAAGTGGCTGGCACGAGTTGCATGTCGTCCGATTCTTTTATTTAACGGGTGGGTTTTTAGTGGGCGTTGCGCTTTTGATCAGTAAAATTCCATAAAATTATTTTCCTAATGACTTATTTTTCTAATGACTAAGGATGCGACTAAAAATCCCTACAGGGCTTTTTAGTCGTATCCTTAGTCACATTCTAGGGATTCTCTTGTGTTAATACCTGTCTTGGCGTTAATGCCTTTTGCCTTAGAGCAGAGCCATTTACGCTGTGCGCCATCCATAATGGCATCGGTAAAATCAGCACCATCTATATTCACAAAATCAAAGGTACTCCGTAACAGGATGGTCTCTACTAACAGGGCATTACTGAGATCGGCTCTCGCAAAATCAGCTTGATCTAGTAATCCCCCAGAAAAATCCGTACTTTTCAGGTTTGCTTTGCGTAAAATTGAAGCGCTAAATACCGCCCCACGCACATCGGCATTTTCAAAATTTGCTCCCTCCATATTGGCATTCGCAAATCCCGACCCGACGAGATTCCTGCCTGAGAAATCCCTATTTTTTAGTTGAGCATGGCTAAAGGACAGGGTTTCTGCTTGAACAGGCTGCGGTAAAGTTAAAAAACAAGCGATCGCCATAGTCATGGCGATCGCTAGATATAGAGACAATCTCAAAAATGAACTTAAAAAATTTTTTAAAAATAACATAAGTATCTGGGTGCAATTAAATATAAGCCCCAATAAACTGTGGCTCATGTGTGGCTTGTCCCATAGTTTTTGACTATAGATTTTAATTATCC
Source organism: Pseudanabaena sp. UWO310 (assembly GCF_006861605.1). Lineage (NCBI taxonomy): Bacteria > Bacillati > Cyanobacteriota > Cyanophyceae > Pseudanabaenales > Pseudanabaenaceae > Pseudanabaena > Pseudanabaena sp. UWO310. The sequence goes on from NZ_SELU01000037.1 coordinate 36,759, forward strand.
CCAATTATACCAATTCCCAAAATGGCAACGCCATTTTGGGAATCTCAACACCTTACTGAGTTTGGTTTTTATAGCTGTCGCCAAGTGTACTGGGACATAAAACCCAAGAATTAATTGGCGGCGCAAAGCGCCGCCAATTAATTCTTGGGTTTTATGTCCTAATTTAAGTGACTGTAGCTATACTTCACTTCACAAAAGATGGGATTAGACATAAAAAATAGGAGCGGATTACGCTCCTATTTTTATGTTTCAGGGCGATCGCCCCGAATCTATGGGATATGTAATTAAGAATAAAATACGAAGGACGAGTTGATAACTTGGGAATTAGGAAGACAACCTAATTTGCAAATGGGATAAATTTAATTCCCGTTAGTTCTCGATGTAGTTGAGAAGTAGCCCCATGGTGGCGATCGGGAGGATTACACCAATGAGAGGTACGAAAATGAACGAAACGTAGTAGTGAGCGTAGTATCCAGTCATGGTTGTGGTTGTCCTTGAATAAGATATAAATTTTAAAGACAGGGGAATTTGGCGCAAATTATTGGCATAAATTAATTTAACTTTGGCGAGCCTAAAGTTAAGATTAGCTTAAGACCAAAGTAAACCAAGGAACTTCTGCATTGGCTCAAGGTAGTTGAGGAAGTATGCAAACGCAGCACCACCAGCACCACCAAGCAAGAAGCTGCTAGCGAATTCGCTCCAGCCAGCAGGAGTATTCAATTCCGCAGGAGCTTCTAGAGCCGAGCTAGACTGTAGTTTGGTAACAGTTTGACCATGCAGCGACAAACCAACGGTCAATAGGACTACGGCGGCAACGGTTGCCAATAGCCCTGCAAGGCTTCCCAATTCGGTATTTCTCAAAGGACCAAGCAAAGCAAAAGGTCCATAGATGAAATAACCATGTGCCATACCGATTTCTAGACCACGACGGCTAGCCGATAGTCCTGGACGATAAGCAGGGAGATTACCGATGAAGGCCTTGACGATCGCTGAATCGCTAACTGGTGTAGACAAATTCCCTAGTTGGGGATCGTTCTTGAAGGGTTTTACAAAATCTGTCATAAGTCTTTATTAAGTTAAAGATTGCAGGGAGAATTTTGTCTTCATTTTAGGGAATAAGCGCGGATGTCACTGCATAAAGGGGGAGTATCTTTAGAAAACTTCACAGATTTCAACCTAATAACTAAGTAGCTAAGCATAAGTAAACTTAAAACCAGAGAGCATACCGCCCGCGTAGCGGGCGGTATGCTCTCTGGTTTTATTAATTTTAAGTAAAAGCCTCAATACCTCAATAAAAGATTCGTGACAGCGCAAAGCGTCACGAATCTTTTATCTAGGCTTTTGGTGCAGAAGGACATAAATCGGCAAGTTCACAGCGATCGCAAGCAGGCTTGCGGGCATTACAGATGGCGCGACCGTGGTAAATAATGCGGATCGACCAATTTTCCCAGTCACGTTGGGGCAACATTGCCATGAGGTCGCGTTCGACCTTGAGTGGTTCCTCAAATTTTGTAAGTCCCAATCTCTTAGTAAGTCGCTTGACATGGGTATCGACGGTCACGCCTGCATTAATCCCATAGGCATGAGCTAAAACCACATTAGCGGTCTTCCTAGCCACTCCTGCTAACTTAAGGAGACTATCCATCGTATTCGGGACTTTGCCATCAAAGTCGCGGACGATCATTTCACAGGCACTTCTAATATTTTTAGCTTTATTGCGATAAAAGCCCGTCGAATGGACTAATTCCATCAGCTCATCCAGATCGGCATTAGCTAAGGCGATCGCATCAGGAAATCTGGCGAATAGTTTCGGAGTGACCATATTCACTCGCTCGTCTGTGCATTGCGCGGAAAGAATTACCGCCACCAAAAGCTGTACAGGGGTTTCGTAATCCAGCGAACAAGTCGCATCGGGATAAAGACGTTTGAGGCGAATCAGAATTTCGTTAGCCCGAATTTTTTTAGATGACCGCTTCGTAATAATGCCCAATGGAGATACCTTCCTTGAGAGACTACTGTAAGAAACGTAATTAGCTTAAGAAACGTAATTAGCTTGAGTAGGCTCGCAATACTTAATAATACTTAATGTGATAGCTGTCGCCAAGTATAGCAACATAAGGTTTGCTTAGGACAAAAGATGAGTGGCGGCGCTTTGCGCCGCCACTCATCTTTTGTCCTCTTGGTTCTGAATTATAGCTGCCACCAGTTTTGTTAGGACAAAATCAAAACCTCAAAGAGAGTTGCCGCGCGGAGCGCGGCAACTCTCTTTGGGGTTATACAGTTGGCGGCAGCTATATGTCCTAATGATTGAGCCGATAGCCCATGCTGTGCACAGTCTCGATCAAGTCTTCCTTAGCTCCTGCGGCTTTAAGCTTTTGGCGTAACCCGCGAATATGAACTTTCACGGTATGCTCTTCTGGTGGTGACTCCAAAGACCAAACTCGCTCGATCATGACACTGCGGCTTAATACCCGCCGACCATTGCGTAATAGCAATTCTAAAAGGGCATATTCCTTTGGGGTTAAATGGATGGGATTGTCTCCATAGACTACTTCGCAGGTACTGGGATTAAGCTGTAATTCCCCCCATTCCAAAATTGGCGAGCCACTCAAATTTCCTCGGCGCAAGAGCGCACGGATTCTCGCAAAGAGTTTTTGTAAATCGACGGGTTTAACAATATAGTCGTCGGCTCCCACATCTAGCCCATTAATCTCATAATCGATCGTGTCGCAGGCTGTCAGCATGAGGATCGGTAAGCGATAACCATGCGATCGCAGGCGGTGACAAAGACTAAGCCCATCTAGCTCTGGCAACATCAAGTCCAGCAAGAGCAAATCATAATCCATGGATCTAATATGCTGCCACCCAGTTTCTCCATCTGTCGCGATGTCAACAACATAACGCTCGTCAATTAGGGCTTCTGCCAAAGTTTCGGCAAGACGTAGATCATCTTCAACTAAAAGAATCCTCATATCACGGATTTTGGGGGCAGCGACTGTCATGATTTTACAAAAGGTTGTCTCCAAACTTACCGATCGCCATGATGAAAGTTGTTATAGAGGGATGTGGCGCGAAGCGCCACATCCCTCTGTCCGATTTTTTGCGTTCAAATCCAACCCAAGAAAATCCCTGAAAGTTTTGCTTTGCAAAACTTTCAGGGATTTTCTTGGGGTTCTTTCAATCAAAAATTGTTGGAACATACTCCCTTCCCAGTCAAGAAATAGCAGCAGCTAATACCACAGATTGCAGTTATCTATTTCAAATAAATACAACGAAATATCAAGATTTATTTATTTGAAGCAATCTTTCCGTTTTCTTTACAATTTACTGACCTGTTTCCTTACTTTTGACATGGGAATATCTAAGGCTAAGTAGCTAAGCATAAGTAAACTTAAACCCTAGAAGAGCGTACCGCCCGCGTAGCGGGTGGTACGCTCCTTAGCTCCTTAGAAACATTTTAGAAAAATTAATTCCCTTTAAAAATCACCTATATGGCAATCTCTCTTTTAGAGTACAATCCCCTATCTCAAAATCAGCGTGTTTCAGGATTTGAAATCCCTAATGACGATCTTCCTCGGATTTATACTACGGATAATCTGCTTACTGACAATGAGCTAGATACGTTAATGATGGCAGCCTATCGCCAAATCTACAACGAGCAACAGATGCTATCCAGCCACCGTCAATTATGTTTAGAATCGCAATTATGTGCGGGGCAAATTACGGTTAGAGGTTTCATCCGTGGTTTACTACTGTCTGATTCTTTTAGAAGACTAGTTTTTGAATGTAATAATAACTATCGCTTTGTGGAGATCTGTATTCAGCGCGTTTTGGGGCGTAATGTCTATGGCGATCGCGAAAAGATTACTTGGTCAATTGTGATTGCCACTAAGGGAATCGAAGCCTTTATTGATGCATTACTCGGTAGCGATGAATATCTCAATAACTTTGGTGATAGTACCGTTCCCTACCAGCGTCGTCGGATTTTACCCAGTCGGACTAAGGGAGAAGTGACCTTTGCCCATACAACCCGTTATGGATCTGACTATCGCGATCGCTTGCCCAAGCAAGTCTTTAAGGGAAATAAAGGTGCGGCAAGGCTAGATTATCTCCGTTGGGAATGGCAAAAGAGCCAACCTGCTATCATCGGTAAAATTGGGGCTGGCTTTGTATATGCTGGAGCGGGATTTGTCGGTATATTGATCTTGGCAGTTTTCTTAGGCTTTTAATTTTTGCGATGTATAGTGATTTTCCCATGGGTGTATATTCATGGGAAAAATAAAAAGTCAATCTTACTCCTTTCCCACCAAAGAAACAGATATCACAAGCCAAGGATTAGTGTAGCGGCGCTTCGCGCCGCTACACTAATCCTTCACAAGCCAAGAATTAGCATAGTGGATCTTCGCATCGCCATGTCTAATCCTTCACAAGCCAAGAATTAGCGTGGTGACGCTTCGCGTCGCTATGTCTAATCCTTCACAAGCTAAGAAATTAACGTGGTGGATCTTCGCATCGCCACGTCTAATCTTTCACTAGCTAAGAAATTAACGTGGTGGCGCTTCGCGCCGCCATGTCTAATCTTTCACTGGGAAGGGAGTAGCAAGGTTTTGGATTTTTCATCTCGCCTACTTTTCATTGCGCCGACTAAGTAGTTCAGTGTTGATTATGACCAGTTTTTTTGTGATTGGAACTTGCTTTAGTTTGCTTTTTGTATTGGCAATTGCCACCTTTTTGGTAAAAGAAAGAAAACGCCGCTATCGCACAGAGAAATTACTAATACAGCAAAGCGATCGCGAGCGACTGGTCACCCAAATTGCACTCCAAATCCGTCAATCCCTTGATCTCGATCGCGTCCTATCCACGACGGTAAGAGAGGTGCAGCGATTTTTACAGGCGGATCGGGTCTTGATATATCGCCTGTGGTCTGATGGAACGGGCAGCGCGATTCATGAAACGGTCTTACCTCCCTATCCCAGCATTCTGGGTCAGGTATTTCCTGAAGAGGTCTTTCCTGCGCCATACCATCGCGCCTATTCTCTGGGTAAAATTCTGACGATCGCTAATGTCGAACAATGTGAAATGGAAGTTTGCTTGAGAGACTTCGTGAAGCAATTTGGGGTGAGAGCAAAATTAGTAGTGCCCATCATTCAAGAAAATCGCGATCGCTCACAAGCTCAGTCACAGGATTGGGAAAGCCCCGATCTCCATCAGACATACTCTTCAGATCCCCATCTTTGGGGCATATTGATCGCCCATCAATGCAGCCAATCGCGGACTTGGGAACCCATCGAAGTGGAATTAATGAAGCAACTTGCCACTCAGGTAGCGATCGCTATTCAACAATCAGAGCTTTACAAACAACTTCAAGAAATTAATACCCAACTGGAGCAAAGGGTTCAACAACGAACAATAGAACTTGCTAGTGTTAATACTTCCCTTCGGGCGGAGATTCTCGAACGACAACGAACGGAAATCGCCCTAAGACATACTAATGAGACTTTACAGGCTCTGGTCAATGCATCGCCTCGCGCCATTTTTATGCTGGATCTAGAGGGAAAAGTTAAAATTTGGAACCCCGCAGCCGAGCAAATGTTTGGCTGGAAGGAAGCGGAGGTAATCAACCAGCCTAGCCCGATTCGTTTAGACGATCGATTGGATGATTGTTTAGAGGATTGCACTACTCTGCAAAATAGCGTTCTCCAAGGGAAGACCTATACGAGAGTAGAACTGTCTCGCCCTAAAAAGGATGGTTCAGAAATCGATATCATTTTTTCGGCGGCTCCCTTGACTGACGTTAACGAACAGATCGGCGGAATCGTTGCGGTGATTGCGGATATCACCGAGCAGAAGCGACAGGCTGAACAAGTGCGCTTATTACAGTCAGTCGTCGTCAATACCAATGATGCGGTAATCGTCACAGAAGCGGAAACCATCGATGCTCCAGGCCCTCGGATTCTCTATGTCAACGAAGCCTTTACCCGCATCACAGGCTATCAGCCCCATGAAGTTCTCGGAAAAACACCTCGGATTTTGCAGGGTGTAAAGACCGATCGCACAGAATTACAAAAAGTTCGCAAAGCTCTTTTAGCTTGGGAATCCGTCACCGTTGAAGTAATTAACTATCGTAAAGATGGCTCAGAGTTTTGGAATGAATTTAGTCTCGTTCCCGTCGCTAATTCTAAGGGTTGGTACACGCACTGGATTGCTGTGCAACGCGATACAACTGAGCGAAAACAAGTCGAACAGGCTCTACGCCATAGCGAGCAAAGCTTCCGATCGCTGATCGAAAATGCCCTAGACATTATCATGATCATTGAACTAAGTGGGGCTATCAGTTATGTCAGTCCTTCCGTCGAAAAAGTCTTAGGTTATAGTGTTGCCGAGATGGTCGGCGCGAAGATACAGGATTTCGTTCATTGTGATGATTGGATGATTACGCGCGATCGCCTTACCAATATTGCCCCCCATCCTGACCTACAGCGTCAGATCGAGTTTCGTCATCGTCATCAAGATGGAACTTGGCGAATTCTGGAAGCTATCAGTCAGCCATTTGTTGATAGTGCTGATACGCTCCTTGTTATGGTCAATGCTCGCGATATTACCGAACGCAAACGACTCGATGAAACTCGCCTAGCCCTAGAACGCGAAAAAGAACTCAGCACCCTAAAAACTCGATTTTTCTCGATGGCATCCCATGAATTTCGCACGCCCCTAAGCACGGCTCTAGCGGCGGCACAGGTACTCGAAAACTCTCCCCATGAGTGGGACAACACCGAGAAACGCTTGCGGAACTTACATCGAATTCAAGATGCAGTGAGGAATATGGTGCAGCTCCTTGATGATATCTTGACGATCAATCGTGCTGAGACGGGAAAATTAGCTTTTAATCCGAAATCCCTATCCCTTGAAGCCTATTGTCGGCATTTTGTTGAGGAAATGCAACTCAATGCAGGCAATCATCACAACCTGACCTTCAACTGTCAAGGTAATTCTCAAAATGTCTATCTCGATGAAAAATTATGGCGATCGCTTCTTGCTAATTTACTCTCTAATGCTATTAAATACTCACCGCAGGGCGGCGATATTTCTCTCGATCTAGAGTTTCAGCTAGATCGCATAATTCTCACGGTTGCAGATCGAGGTATTGGCATTCCCCTAGAGGATCAAAAGCAATTATTTGAACCATTCCATCGAGGTAAAAATGTAAAAACGATCTCTGGTACTGGTTTAGGACTTGTCGTTGTCAAGAAATGTGTAGATTTACATCAAGGAACAATTGAGATTAAGAGTGAAGTGGGATTAGGCACAATTTGCAGAATCGCGATTCCCATGCAATTTTATAATTAAGTAGCTAGGCATAATTAAAAAACAAAACCAGAGAGCGTACCGCCCGCGCCGCGGGCGGTACGCTCTTTATGCCTAGCTACTTAGCTCAGCATATGATTTTGTTGGGCACTGGTCAGTTAATGGGGGATGGATTCTGAAATGTCCATTTCATGCCAGCAAAAAAAGCGCAAATATGTCGATCACGCTTTATTGCGGTTTTCAAATGAGTGCGTACTCATTTGAAAACAAAAAACAATTCTAGTAAGGCTATTGCAGTTTTCATTTTGCCGTAGGCAAAATGAAAACTGCAATAGCTAACCATTACCGTTGACTGGCGATTGGCATTCTCCAGCCAGAGCCAAAGGCGCGATCGCTTATTTTGAGTCCGGGGGCGGCTTGGCGACGTTTGAATTCAGCGATTTTGACTAAACGAATTACGCGATCGACGATCGCGCGATCGTGCCCCAAGGCGACGATTTCAGCCGCAGAAAGATGTTGACTGATGAGCTTGTGTAAAATGTCATCGAGAACATCGTAGGGAGGAAGGGAATCGCGATCGAATTGATCGGGCTTTAGTTCGGCGCTAGGAGGCTTAGTAATAATATTTACGGGAATAACTTCTGCTTTTCCCTCTTTAATCGCTAGAGGCGAATTGGTGAGATTGAGCCAATTACAAAGCGAAAATACCCGCGTTTTGGGCACATCAGCGATCGCCGCCAGTCCTCCATTCATATCTCCGTAGAGAGTACAGTAGCCCACCGATACTTCCGATTTATTACCCGTTGATAGCAATAAATGACCAAATTTATTGGATATCGCCATGAGCAAACTACCACGTATCCGAGATTGCAAATTCTCTTCCGTTACATCACTCGCCCGATCTGTAAATAATGCTGACAAACTCTGCTCGAAGGACTCCATCATGGGTTGAATTGGAATCGTTTGTGTCGAAATTCCCAAATTATGTGCCAAGGCGATCGCATCCGTAATGGAATGCTCGGAACTATAGGGAGAAGGCATGAGTACGCCCAGCACATTCTCTTTGCCGATCGCTTCGGTAGCGATCGCCGCAACTAACGCCGAATCAATACCGCCACTCAGCCCAATTACCACTTGACGGAATCGACATTTCTGCACGTAATCGCGAACTCCCAACACCAAGGCAGCAAAGATCTCGGCATCATCACTTTCATACATAGAAGAAGAAGTATCCGCACCTTCTTCGAGATCCACGATTAGCAAATCCTCTTCAAAAGCCTTAGCGCGAGCAATTATTTGTCCTTGGCAATTAAATGCCATGCTGCGCCCATCAAAAATTAGATCGTCATTTGCCCCCACCTGATTAGCATAAATTAATGGCAAGTTATGGACGATCGCACTATGGCTGAGCATCGCTTCACGCAACTTCTGTTTGCCGATCGCATAGGGGGAAGCCGATAAATTGAGCAACAAATCAACTTCCTTCTGCGCTAACTCGGCAACAGGATCGTCGATATAGTTGCGCTTATCCCAAAACTTTGCATCGTTCCAAATATCTTCGCAAATGGTGACCCCAATCCTTAGCGATCGCCCTCCTTGGCAATGGAGCGTAAAAACTTGACTCCCAGTCCCCACGGCAAAATAACGATCCTCATCGAATACGTCATAGGTTGGCAACAAGCGCTTGTGAAAAGTTTGCTGAACTTGACCACCCTGTAACAGAGCTGCACTATTAAATAAGGGTTTGCCCCCTGCGCGATCGGCCTCGGGATTGGTGGAAACAGTTCCCACGAGTACCGCAACATCATGGGGGAGTTTACTGGCTAGATCTGCGATCGCCCTGTCTAGATCGCGCACAAACTGCTGGTTCATCAACAGATCGCGCGGAGGATAGCCACAGATCGACAATTCAGGTGTCAGCACAAGCTGCACCCCTTGGGCTGCTAATTTCTGGACAGCGATCAATAAGCGATCGCAGTTCCCGACCAGATCGCCGATTATCGGATTAAGTTGCGCGATTCCAAAAATTGCAGAAGACATAGTATTTGAGATTTTTGAGATGGTTAGCTGTTGGCTATTAGCTATTGGCTTTTGGCTATTAGCTATTAGCTATTAGCTATTAGCTATTGGCTTGTATATATTTTAAAAGCCTTGCATTGCAAGGCTTTTAAAATATATGTGATATACGTGAGCTTACCAAAAATTATAGGTAGAAACTAAAAGCTAAAAGCCAAAAACTAAAAGCCAAAAGCTAAAAGCCAAAAGCTAAAAGCTAAAAGCTAAAAGCCTCATTTCAAGAAACAAGCGTGAAGCCACATCACCAATAGGATAATTACCATCTGGATCGAGCTAGGGAAAAATCCATCACCAACTAAACGGGATAGGACTAAGACTTGATTGGTTAGAGCTGCTAATAATACCCCGATCGTAATTCCTGATAGGGAGATCAATAACGCCCGTCCAAATCGGTTTTCTTTGCGGGTTAATAAGTACACACTGGCAATTAATCCGAAGGATAGCCATGTGGTGGCAGCAGATACAAAAAAGCTCACTGCACCCAATCCAGCAAAAACTCCCAACGAAATATAAATATCTTTTTGTTTAGGCGTATCTAGCAGCTTTGACAACCAAGATGGGGCGCGACGCTGTGTATTGTTTTGCAGAGCCGCAGGTATCGCAGTGGAGAGACGTTCGGGATAGCGAATGCGATCGGGTACAGCAATTTTGCCTTCTTTGCGCGCACGCAAACGATCCATGAGGATGGCATCGTAGGCTAATTCGATCGCTTCTTGTTGAGACTCATCCCCCTCATGTTCGCGCAATAGGCGATCGCGTGCATCACGCACTTCTTCAAAGGAGGCTTCGTCGTTGACTCCTAGTTTTTCGTAGGGAGTTGGTTCGCTCATTTTTCCAACTATGAATGTTTGTAATGTTCGCTAGATATTCGCTGAGAAAGTAGCTAAGCAACCGAATCAGAAAATATTATGCAGCGTAATGTTTAACCATAGTATAGCGTCTGCTTCAAAATACTTGTCTAAACTTTTAGATGTCTTATTGATGTCTTGGTTTAATGTCTTGATTTGATATAAGTAGCTAGGCGCAATTAAATATAAAACCCCAAGACCTGTAGCGCATGCTGCGCGTGCGCTACAGGTTTTGATTCTGGGTTTTAATTATGCCCAGCTACTTAGCCGTAAGTAAACTTAAAAACCAGAAGAGCATACCGCCCGCTGCGCGGGCGGTATGCTCTTCTGGTTTAGCTACTTAATAAGAAAAAATAGGGCTGCGACTTCGCTCAGCCATTGGGATACGATGGCTGAGCATAGAGAAACCTAAATATATAACAAGACATAACCGTCGATCGCTATACAATTCGGTAGACTGTCATCATGTACGAATTGCTTTAACAAATCATTTTATTTTTAATGGATCTGTCCAAATGGATTTAGACCTAATCGTTTCTAACGTTCTTAACCCGCCGATCCTGTTCTTTTTTCTGGGCATGATCGCGGTACTGATCAAGTCGGATTTGGAAATACCACCACCTATTCCCAAATTATTCTCGCTGTATTTGTTGTTAGCGATCGGATTTAAGGGGGGGGTCGAACTAGTCAAAAGTGGCATCAGTCAAGAAGTGATTTTGACGATGGCAGCAGCAATCCTGATGGCTTGTGTCGTTCCTGTCTATTCATTTTTTATCCTCAAAATCAAGCTGGACTCGTACAATGCAGCCGCGATCGCCGCAACCTATGGCTCGATTAGTGCGGTTACCTTTATCACGGCAAGTTCATTTTTGAGCCAATTGGGGATCGCTTTTGACGGTTACATGGTGGCAGCCCTTGCCCTGATGGAGTCTCCTGCCATTATTGTGGGACTAATCCTCGTCAGCCTTTTTACGGCTGCCGAAAAAGCAGAAAAAGGTGAAAATCGCGAATTTGCTTGGGAAGAGGTATTGCGGGAAGCTTTTCTCAATAGTTCAGTATTTTTGCTCGTTGGGAGTCTGATTATTGGTTGTCTAACTGGAGAAAGAGGCTGGCACGTACTATCGCCCTTTACCCAAGACATGTTTTATGGCGTACTGACTTTCTTTTTGATGGATATGGGCTTAGTTGCGGCTAAGCGAATTAAGGATTTGCAAAAAACAGGCATTTTCCTAATTGCATTTGCGATTTTAATGCCAATCCTCAATTCGGGCGTAGGTATTGCGATCGCAAAGTTAATCTCCATGTCGCAGGGAGATGCCTTGTTATTTGCGGTGTTATGTGCCAGTGCTTCGTATATTGCCGTACCTGCGGCGATGCGGTTGACAGTGCCCGAAGCCAATCCTAGCCTCTATGTCTCCACTGCTCTGGCGGTGACCTTTCCCTTCAATATTATTGTTGGCATTCCCTTATATATGTACGTAATTAATTTGTTTTGGGCAACAACTTAGACGACATTAGGCAGCGTGAGACGCTGCCTAGGGTTGGATTTATGGAAATTTTTTAACACCAATTTAATCAATTTATTTAGTTATTTAGAGATAAAAATCATGCAAGCGGTCAAAAGAATCGAAATCGTATCTGATTCGGTCGAATCTCACAAAATCATCAAGGTTTTAGAAAGTGTCGGGGTTTTAAACTACACAGTAATCCGCAATGTCATTGGTAAGGGCGTACGGGGTACTAATTCTGGCGATCTTGATATGAGTATGTTGGAAAATGACTATGTAATTGCTTTCTTTTTAGAGGAAAAGACCAAGGCACTGGTTGAAAAACTCAAGCCAGTTACGAAGAAGTTTGGCGGAGTTTGCTATATATCTGATGCGATGGCAATTCATGCGGTACAAAGTATTAGCTCCTAATCCCCAAATTACCCCAAGGAATAGATAACCCAAAGATATAGATCCCCCAAAGGATAGATCCCCCAAAGAATAGAGCTGTGATGAGTATAGACTTTTTTCTTTGGGCGAAATTATCGAGAAAATTATCGGGAAAAGCGCCGCTTGATCTGTGCACTCAGCAAGGCAATCTCAGGAATTTTCATTTGCATAGCGATCGCGCCAAAGATCGTTAATCCAACTACACTAGCGATCGCCAGTCCTCCTAATTCAGCACTAAACTTGGCTATGGCACTCATGCTAGCGAATCCCTGACTGAGCAATTTATAGACTCCCCAACTCGCTCCCCCTGCGATCGCACTAGCGATCACTAGCCCAAAGATCGTTATGCTCCAACTTTTTAAGGGCATTCCATTAAGACGGCGATCCAGACAATACATCATGGTGAGCATCGACAGCACATTCACCGAAACCGTCGCCAGCACGATTCCAGGCGCACCAAATTTTTGAACTAGGAAGTAATCAAATAGTCCATTTAAAAAAATATTGGCGATGCTGATCTTAAAAGGGGTATCTCCATCACCGAGCGCATAAAAAACCCGCACCAAGACATCGCGCCCTAGATAAACAAACATCCCAACGGAATAAGCCATTAAGACTGCCCCTGTCAACTCCGCATCCTCTGTGGTGAAGGCATAGCGCTCATATACTACCTGTGCAATGGGAAAAGCCAAGGCTACCATCAAGGCACTAAGGGGCAGCATGGTTAAAGCCGTGAGCATTAATCCTTGACGAATCCGCTGCTTAAGTTCATCCCAGTTTTCGGGATCGGTGAGCTTCGACAACACAGGAAAAAGCGGTACGAGGATCACATTCGACAAAATCCCTAAGGGCGTTTGGACGAGCAAACCTGCATAACCCATCGCGGACACAGCCGCCGCTGCGTTAGGAATGAATGAAGCAAAAAATAAATCCGTCCACACATTAATTTGCAGCATTCCCGATGAAAAGGTGGCAGGAAGCATGATTTTCATTACTTCTTTAACTTCAGGTCTCTGGAAGTCAAATCGCAGTTTGAAGCCACCCATACCAGATTTAAGCTGTACGGGCAATTGCACTAACCATTGCAAAATTGCTCCAGCAAGGGTTGACCAAGCTAGGACTGCCCCGCCCAGCATGGCATTTTCTGGCAAGAGGATCTTGCTGCCCAAACTCCAAAACAAGCCACCGATGCCAATCAATACGGTCAAGCTAGAAAAGATGGGACTGACGGAGGGTAACCAGTAAGCGTCAGCCGCATTTAAGGCTCCAAAGCCGATCCCCACCAGTCCCGCAAGGACTGCCATGGGAGCCATGATCTGAAACTGCTGAATGGCAATATCTTTGGTGATCTTCAGATTTTGAATGGTTTCAGGAGTAATTCCTTTAGCTAGTAAATTGGCTTCGGGTATGAATAGTCCGGGGGCAACTAGGTGCATCAATGGTTCTGCAAAAATGATGAGGGCGATGCTCACCAACAATAAAATTCCTGTAACGATAGTGGTGATGCTGTCGATGATGGTGGCAACTTCACGCCGATCTCGTTTTGCTAAAACACTGACGATCGCGCTATGGAAAGGACCATTAATCCCCCCCAAGAGGATCAACAAGAACCCTGGAATCACATAGGCAAAGTTATATGCGCCATAGGCGGTTCCATTGCCAAAGGCTGCGGCGATCGCGACTTGACGCAGTAATCCAAATATTTTGCTCAATAACGTAGCAACTGCTACAATCGTGGCGATATTGAGGAGCGATCGCTTAGTTGATTGTAGTGGTTGAGTTTCAGTGACGATATCTTCTTCGTTACCAGACAAAATTTGTGCTGCCCCTTACAGTTTAGACTCTGAAAAATGTAACACCAAATCACAACCTTATCCCAATTTTAGGATAGTGCTTTTCATTTAGTGGGGATATATCTGGCTGTCGCCAGTTTTGTCAGGATCAAAACCCATAAGACCAATGGTGACGCTTCGCGTCACCATTAGTCTTATGGGTTTTGACAAGCTATAGCTGTCGCCTGTATTAGGACATAAACCCCAAGAATTGAGTGGCGGCGCTTCGCGCCGCCACTCAATTCTTGGGTTTTGATTTGTCCTCATTCAAGTGACTGTAGCTGTATATCAAAAAACTCCGATCGCCAAACTAATTACGTTCAGAGATCGGAGCTTTTAAAATATTTAAGAAAAGAAGCGATTAGTAGAGAGCTTCTTCTTGATGGGTCAAGATTTCACAATCAGACTGAGCGTAGGTTACGCAAAGGAGAGCATAACCAGCTTCGATTTGCTCATCATCCAAGAAGGACTGATCGCCTTGGTCGATTTCACCCTTAATGATCTTGCCAGCACAGGAAGAGCAAGCACCAGCGCGACAGGAGTAAGGCAAATCGATACCTTGAGCTTCAGCAACATCAAGGATGTACTCATCAGCAGGAACCTCGATAGTCTTATCAAGACCGTCGGCTTCGTTAATTAGTCTTACTTTGTATTTATCAGCCATGTTGTGTAATAAACCTCTTAAAGATTGCAGACAATAATAAATGCTGAGTTGAATTAGCTCCAAGAAGAGGGTACTAACCAATTGGCATTTATTTCAATCACCCACAAGGGCATTAAGACGCATCATATCGCTCTTGGCATCCCAGCGAACAACTAGGTTTTTATTTCTGCCATTAGTTATAGGTGATAGTTATCGGTCGGTTTCAAGCAACTCTAAACGGCTAAAACCTAGTCAATAAAAGGCTCTAAGGCATTTTGTCGCCCTATAAAAATGATGAGTTTTCGTTTATAGTTTGATTTATTTAATAAGTTTTTTTAATCTTATCGACAGACATAATCATAGCCAATTTTTTGATATGAAAATTCAATCAATGAGTACTACTTCCTAGCCATAAAAGCAGCCATAAACCATAAATAAACGTCAGTTCGGGTTAAGTTGGCAAATTTTCAAAGCCCAAAAGTAAAAGCCTTGCTAAGCAAGGCTTTTACTTTTGGGCTTTGAGAAAGGGTTTACATAGCAAACCCTTTCTCAAAGCCCGTTTTAAATTATCTCGAACTCACGTTATAGCTACAGTCACTTGACTTAACCCCAAGAATTGATTGGCAGCGCGAAGCGCCGCCAATCAATTCTTTTATGTCCTATTAGACTTGGCGACAGCTATATAGCATTACCAGTTATACCAAATCACAAAATGGCAACGCCATTTTGTGATGTGAAAACCCCTACTGGTTTTGGTTTTTAATTCACAAAAGTGTTGTCACACTTTCGTGAATTGGTATTATGTTAGGACAAAAACAAAACCCAGAAGAGTGTTGCGGCGCGAAGCGCCGCAACACTCTTCTGGGTTTTATGTCTTAACTTATTTGGCGACAGCTATAAATAAAGATGTACTGCTAAAAATAAAAACTAGATGCATGGCATCTAGTTTTTATTGGGCGGGAAAGTTTAGCCTCGAATGGTACTGAAATCGGCAAGTTGACGGCTGTAGTTGCGGATAAAGCCCAGCAAGTTGAGACGATTTTGACGCACTTGCGGATCTTCTGCCATAACCAGCACATCATCAAAAAATTTCGCGAGGATAGGCGCGATCGCTTTAATCCCCTCCATCAACTGAGCATCACTAGGTTGGCTGGGTAAAGCGGCGATCGCTTGATAAAGGGCTTGTTCGGCTGGGTCAGTTAGGGTGTCAGCATTGACGGCGATCGCGATATCTAAAGTTGTGCTATCTAAATTGCCCTGAACGGCGAGGCGGGAAGCTCTCACGATGGGCTCGTAGATTGCACCAAGGGTGGAGTTGTCACGGGACTGTTGTAAGAAATGAGCCCTTTCTTTGAGGCGGATGAGATTGCTTAAACCTTGCAAAGTATAGGCAAGATCGTCAGCGCCCATCACCGCATCTACTAGATCGTACTCAATGCCCTGCTCAGCAAGGATAGTTTCGCAACGCTGCTTAAACCATTTGTAGAGGTTCTCTAAGACCGTTTCGGCGGGACTTGCTAATAAATTTTTGTCCGCATAAACGGCGATCGCCGCTTGCAATAGTTGGGGCAAATTGAGGGAAAAGCCACTTTCCCAAGCGATCTGGACGATCCCCGTAGCCGCACGACGGAGGGCAAAGGGATCGGACGACCCCGTAGGAATGATGCCTAAACCGAAAATACCAACGAGGGTATCAAGGCGATCGCTAATGGCGACGATTTTTCCCGTTAGAGCTGTCGGTAATGAATCACTAGCGCCACGGGGTTGATAATGTTCGCGAATACCCGTCGCCACGGCAAGAGGCTCTTGGCTAGATAATGCGTAGTAATAACCCATTTGACCCTGTAGTTCGGGAAATTCCTTCACCATTTGCGTTACCAGATCAGCTTTTGCCAACTGAGCTGTGCGATCGATGAGGACTTCATCGGCGGCGGTGATAGGCAGATTGGCGATCGCTGCTATTACAGATTTAGCGATCCCCCGAATGCGATCGACTTTTTCCGCCACGGAACCAAGTTGGGCTTGGAAAGTGACTTTTTCTAATAGGGGTAAAAAAGTTTCTAAGGATACGGCGCGATCGCTATCGTAGAAAAACTTCCCATCGGAGAGCCGCGCTCTGATCACGCGACCGTTACCCGCAGCAATTAACCGCGATTTATCGGGATCACCATTAGAAATGGTAATAAAACGAGGTAGTAATTGATCGGGATTTTTGAGGGAATAAACGGGAAAATAGCGCTGATGACTCACCATTTCGGTTTTAATCACAGGCTGAGGCAGTTCGAGAAATTCCCGTTCAAATTCGCCAATGACTGCCGTAGGAAATTCCACCAGATAAGTCACTTCTTCGAGGAGATCTTCGGGGATTTCTGCTTTACCGCCAAAAAGCTCGACGATGCTATTAATTTGGTTGACAATATGTTTTTGGCGCTCTTTTCCATCAACCAGCACAAAGGCTTCTCGCAAAGTTTCCACATAGTCTTGAGCCGTGTCAATAATTACCGATCGCGGATGCATAACTCGATGACCTTGGCTCAAGCGATCGGATTGCACATTTTCTAAAGCGATCGGTAAAACTTCGGAATTAAATAATGACACCAACCACCGAATTGGACGTGGAAATTTTAGATCGCCATTCCCCCATCGCATCAGACGCTTGCCATCTAACCCTGTAATCCAAGTAGGAGCCAACTCTTGCAAAATATCCTTTGTTTGGCGACCAATAATCTGTTGCTGAGCAAAAACAAAGGCTCCTTTATCGGTTTCTTTAATAAAAATATCTTGAATAGCGATTCCCTTCGACTTGGCAAATCCTAACAGCGCCTTAGTCGGTTCGCCTTGAGGATCACCATTCACAAAGGCTGACCCTAGGGCGGGTCCCTTTAGCTCGACAAGGCGATCGCTTTGTTGAGTGGCTAACCCTTCGATTAATACTGCTAAACGTCGCGGCGTACCATAAACACTGACCTTACTCGTAGTTAGTTGATGTTCATCTAAATTTTTAGGGATACGTTCTTGCCATTGGCGCAACGCATCAACAACAAAACTAGCAGGTAGCTCTTCAGTACCGACTTCTAACAGAAAACTTGCCATAACCACTTGTTGAGGGACTAGAACAGTTTAACGCTTTGGCGTGCAATATAAGTAGACAAGCGCAATTAAATATAAAACCCCAAAAGCTGTAGTGCAATCGCAGATTGCATTACAGCTTTTGACTCTGGTTTTCTTTTGACTCTGATTTTTAATTATGCTCAGCTAAGGGACTTGCGAGAAAATAAGATGCCAATCCAGATTTACCAGAATCGGTGGCGCGGCGGAGCCGCGCCACCGATTCTGGTTTTATATTTGGTACTTCATTAAATCGCAAGTCCCTAAGTAAGTAGCTAGACATAGTTAAACTTAAAACCTAGAAGAGCATACCGCCCGCGCAGCGGGCGGTATGCTCTCTGGTTTTGTTTTTTAATTATGCCGAACTACTTAATACCAATTCACGAAAGTGAGCCAACACTTAAATGAATTAAAAAGCAAACTCCATAAGGTTTTGAGATTCCAAAAATCGCAACGCCATTTTTGGAATTGGTATAAGTGGGCTTAATTAAATATAAAATCCTAAAACCTGCGGCGCACGCATAGCG